>CALLHT010000057.1 GCA_938009335.1 uncultured Rhizobiaceae group bacterium | reverse complement strand
AGCCATCCAACTGATGACGGAAAGAATATGTAGCGCTTTCACCCACTCATACATCGCTTATCCGCCTCTAACGCGTGAGATCAATTGCTCAACATGTTCAATGGGTGCCTGCGGGGTAATTCCATGGCCCAGATTAAATACGAGCGGCCCGTCAGTGAGATGTTCCATAATCTGATCAACACCTTCATCAAGTGCCTTACCCCCTGCAATAACACGCAATGGATCGAGTAAACCCTGGATAGCGCCTTCCTCTTGCAGTTTCTTGGCTTGATCAAGGGGTACAGACCAATCGAGACCCAAACAATCAATCCCGGTTTTCTCGCGATACCCAAAGTTTTGAGCACCCGCACCCTTAGGAAATCCAATAATCTTCGCATCAGGAATTTCAGATCGTACGTTCTCAACGATTTTCGCCATTGGCTCAACACACCAACGCTCAAACTGATCTCCCCCCAAAATACCGGCCCAACTATCAAAAATCTGAACGCAGTCTGCGCCTGATTTTAACTGTTTAATCAAATACTTAGTTGAAGCTTCGACGAGAATATTGATCAGGTTTTGAAAAATTTCCGGGTGTTGATGCGCAAACAACCGTGCTGGTGCCTGATCAGGTGTACCGCGTCCGGCGATCATATAGGTTGCTACTGTCCAAGGCGCGCCACAAAATCCGATTAAGGTAGTCTCAGACGGCAATTCCTCTCGAAGTCTTCCTACTGTCTCGAAAACAGGTGAAAGATGGTCCAGGAACCCATCTGAGTTCAAAGCATTAATCTCTTCAATCGTAATTGGATCCAGAACAGGTCCTTCCCCTTCCCGAAAATCCAGGTTTCGGCCCAACGCATGTGGAATAACGAGGATATCAGAAAAAAGAATAGATGCATCAAAACCAAAGCGCCTGATCGGCTGCAGTGTCACCTCAACCGCCAAATCAGGATTATAGCAAAGATCGAGAAACCCGCCGGCTTGTTTCCTCGTTTCCCTATACTCTGGCAAATATCTACCAGCTTGCCTCATCAACCATATCGGTGGGATATCGAATGTTTCTCCATCCAATACCTTCATAAGCTTTCGCATTGCGTTCTCCACAAGCTGCCTAAAGGAAAAGGTTTCTCTGAATTTATGATTTTGTTTAATGGCTGTGAATAGCGGGAATTCTGAAAAGTTCCCAATTCTTCAACTTCACACCCGTGTTTTTCGCTGGTGTGAATTAAGTTCTAAACACGTCTGTTAACAATGGGGATAAATCCAAAAATCCTTTTAAATCAGCTCTTTTGTTGCTCGACTTTTGTAGGCAGTGTCAGGATTACATGTCAATTGAAATTGTATAATTAATTTTATCCCCAAACTTCACAGGCTATGAATCATTTACGCCATTCAAATTGGATTGTGTCCGAATTTTTCCCTAGCAGGGACAATTCGCTCGAGATCTGAAAGCACTCGATTTTATTCACAGGCATCCACAAGGTTGTTAATGCGAAGCCATTCGGACCTATGACAAGGCCGCTCTCTAATTCGCTTGTTTTTAAGCGCTCAACTCTCTATCAAAATGGTACGCAAACCACAGCGAACAGTCTATGAGCGAAAATTCCAGCTTTTTTCATCTGCATCTAATATCGGATTCCACAGGTGAAACCCTGATCGCAGCCGCAAGGGCGGTGACCTCACAATATAAAGATCATCAGCCGGTTGAACATGTCTATCCTCTGGTGAGAAATCAACGACAGGTCGAATCGGTTCTCGAATCGGTAGAAGATGATCCCGGCATTGTTCTTTATACCATTTCGAATCCAGAAGTTTCTGACACGCTGGAAGAAGCATGCCGTCAAATTGGTGCGCCATGTGTCTCAGTGCTTGAACCGATTTTCCAGATCTTCCAATCTTACCTGGGCAAACCAACGCAGCGGATTGTTGGCGCACAGCATGCCTTGGACAAAGAGTACTTCCAGCGCATTGATGCGCTTAATTTTACAATGTTGCATGACGATGGTGCCTTACCCGATGATCCGGAAGAAGCAGATATCATTCTGATCGGCATTAGCCGGACGTCAAAGACACCTACCTCGATCTATTTGGCTAATCGCGGCATAAAAACTGCGAATTACCCGCTCGTACCGGGTGTTGATGTGCCCGACATTATTCTGAACGCAAAGCGTCCCCTCATTGTGGCATTGATTGCATCGACGGACCGTATCCAGCAGGTGCGACAAAACCGGTTGTTGGAATTAAACGCCTCAAGCTACAGCGAATCTTATGCGGATAGAGCTACAATTGCGGATGAATTAGCCTCGGCCAGAAAACTCTGCGCCCGTCATGGCTGGCCTATGATTGATGTAACGAGAAAATCTATCGAGGAAACTGCAGCTTCTATTCTAGCGCTTCACGCTAAACATATCGATGACCAGAACGCGGATCAGACGAAACCATGAACCCAATTATCCTTGCATCAAAAAGCAAATACCGGGCGGAACTCCTGACCAATGCCGGTGTGGCATTTACAGCTGAAAGCGCAAACATTGACGAGCGCGAAGTTGAAGCACCTTTGATCGAAGCGGATTTGGGTGGCGCTGATGTCGCGGAAGTTTTAGCGATCGCAAAGGCGATGGATGTGTCGCAGAGAAACCCCAGCGCCACGGTGATTGGTTCTGATCAAACCCTGTCTTTGGATGGCGCGCTTCTACACAAGCCGGAAGACATGGCTGCGGCACGCCAACGCCTGCTTGATCTATCGGGTAAAAAACACGAACTGAATTCATCTGTTGCGATTGTTCGCGATGGTGAAAATCTTTGGACCTATACGGAGACATCGATCATCACGTTCCGCGATCTTGATCCGGGCTTTATTGGTCGTCATGTGGCTGATGTCGGTGAGAAAATATTGTCTAGTGTTGGCGCATATCAGATTGAAGGAAAGGGTGTTCAGCTGTTTGAAAAAATCGAAGGCGATTTTTTCTCGATCATGGGCTTACCTTTGTTGCCCCTACTAGCGGAACTTCGTCGTCTGGAGCTCCTCGATCAATGACCCGCGCATTTGTAACCGGTTGGCCGATCACCCATTCAAAATCTCCAGTGCTGCATGGGTTCTGGCTGAACAAATACGGGATCAAAGGGACGTATGAAGCCCTCGGCATAGAGCCTGAGAATTTCGTTCAGTTTCTAGACGATTTGCCCAAATCCGGCTTTGCTGGCGGAAACGTAACCATCCCACACAAAGAAGTTGCGTTTGATACCATTCCAGACCGTGATGAAGCAGCTGAGATGATCGGCGCCGTTAATACCCTTTGGCTTGAAGGTGGGAAGCTTAAAGGTGGAAACACAGATGCCTATGGATTTTCTGCAAATCTGGATGATTACGCACCGCAATGGCGGCAGGGAAAAATCGCAACCGTGATGGGCGCGGGTGGAGCGTCGCGGGCGATTATTTATGCTTTACTCAATGCCGGTTTTACGGATGTGCGTATTGCCAATCGCACCGTGAGGAGGGCGCAGTCTTTAGCAGACCGGTTTGGCGAAGCTTGTTCTGCTCATCCTTGGTCGGCAATTGAAGAGCTAACACAAGACACCGACTTTTTAGTCAACACAAGCTCCGTTGGAATGGCGGGAACAGAGGATACACCTATTCCGGACCTTCGTAATCTTGCCGCAGAGGCGCTTGTAACGGACATTGTTTATACGCCCCTCGAAACACCAATTTTGAAGGCGGCAAATGATCAAGGTCTAACTACGGTTGATGGGTTGGGCATGTTGTTGCATCAGGCCGTACCGGGGTTTGAAAAATGGTTTGGAATCCGCCCGGAGGTCACCGATGACTTGCGGAATACAATTTTAGGAGCCTGACCATGATCAAGGCAGGACTTACCGGGTCTATTGGAATGGGAAAATCAACAACCGCTGAAATGTTCCGTGATGCTGGCATTCCCGTTTATGATGCAGATGCAACGGTCCATGCCTTGTATGAAGGTGAGGCAACGCCGCTGATTGAAGAGGCTTTTCCCGGAACAACTCATAATGGGAAAGTTGACCGCGCACTTTTGAGTAAACATGTTGTCGGCAACGCTGACGCAATGAAGAAGCTTGAGACGATTGTTCATCCGCTGGTTCATGCCAAAGAACAGGAATTTTTAAGAACATCACAAAGCAATGGCGCGCCAATTGTTGTTCTGGATATTCCGCTCTTGTTTGAAACAGGTGGCAGAAATCGTGTCGACATAGTCATTGTCGTTTCAGCCAATGCCGAGGAACAAAAACGACGTGTTCTAGCTCGGAAAGGAATGACTGAAGAAAAATTTGAAGCTATTCTTGCGCGTCAGGTTCCTGATCGCGAGAAGCGAGAGAAAGCAGATTTCATCATCGATACGGATCAAGGCTTTGATCATGCACGCGATCAAGTGACAAAAATCATCGCCGAGCTTTCGCAAAAACCTGTGTAATGCAATCACAATCAGGATTGCGACCCTGTGTTAAAGAATCGGCTTGCTCTATGATTCTTGCATGACTGATCAACTTCGCGAAATTATCTTTGATACGGAAACCACAGGCCTCAACGCCAAAGAGGGTGACCGGGTCATCGAAATTGGCGCCGTCGAATTAATCAATCGATTTCCAACGGGAAAGACGTTTCACCTCTTTGTTAATCCTGAAGGAAAAGAGGTTCACCCCGATGCGTTGAATATACACGGCATAAGCAACGAGTTCCTCAGCGATAAACCGATTTTCTCGGAAATTCTTGAAGAGTTCCTGGGATTTTTCGCAACCGGTAATCTGGTTGCTCACAATGCAGATTTCGATATCGGATTTCTCAACGCCGAACTGGCGCGTGTAGATCATCCTGGCATTGATCCATCCCGTGTGGTCGACACATTGAAAATCGCTCGCAGAAAGTTTCCCGGACAAAGAAACTCGCTGGATGCTTTGTGCAGCCGGTTTGCGGTCGATAATTCGCATCGCGAGAAACACGGCGCGCTTCTCGATTCCGAACTTTTAGCGGAAGTGTATATAGAGCTTTTGGGAGGCCGTCAGGCAACGCTTACGCTTGATAACAATCAAGATCTCGGTTCTGGAAACACGCAAAATTCGCAAGGTGCTGGAGAGAGCGGGATAAGTTCGTTTGGTGAACGACCCAGAAAATTGCCGCCGAGAATTTCCCGCCAGGAGTTGGAAGCTCATCAGGCCTTCATCGATTCAATTGGCGATCACGCCTTATGGAAAAAAACAGGCGGGTAAAACCCGCCTGCGCATTCTTAGAAATTTGCTGCTGATTAGGCGTTTGCAGCTTCTTGCTCAGCCAAACGCTGACGGAATAATTGAGCGAAATCAACCGGATCAATCATCAGCGGTGGGAACCCGCCATTGCGTGTTGCTTCAGCCATAATCTGGCGGGCAAACGGGAAAAGCAAACGCGGGCATTCGACAAGAACTGCACCTTGCATCGCTTCTTGTGGAATTCCGACCAGACGGAAAATACCAGCGTAAACAAGCTCAACATTAAACAGCACTTCATCGCCATCTGTTGCTTTGGCTTCCAGCTTTAGTTCCACTTCAAAATCTGTTTCAGAAAGCGGGTTCGGATTCACATTGATGTTAATGTTGATTTCCGGAGACTTATCCCGCGGACGTAGAGAATTTGGCGCATGCGGATTTTCAAAGGAAAGATCCTTGATGTACTGAGCGAGCACATTCATGGATGGAGCCATTTGCTCCTCAGATGCCCCGTTTTCAGCTGCTTTAGCTGCCGTTTTCTTTTCTGTTGCTTTCTTAGCCATGGTAATCCCAATATCCGGTTTGCTTTATCGGAGACACTGCTCCAAAACGTCCCAGCCTGCTACCACGTCATAAAAACACTTACAAGACATATGGCCAAGACATCAGTTGCTCATTCTTTATCGATGGGTTTCCAAGGCGTGTCCGGATTGCCCTTTTCAGAATATTCCGACGGATCAAGATCAACCACATCCTCTTGATATGGGTGATGCTGAGAATATCCGCCCGTTTGCGCGTTTCTGAATGCGCCTTCTGTCTTGATAACCACTTTCGAAGCGATGGAAGACCAGAGAAAATGTCTGAATGGCGGAAAAAACAGTAAAAAGCCGATTGCATCCGTAACGAAGCCCGGCGTGAGCAGTAATACGCCCGCGATCATGATCATCACGCCACTGACCATTTCCTTTCCCGGGATTTCGCCGGAATGCGCTTTCATCTGGATTGAGTTCAGGGTTGCAAAACCCTGTATCCTCAGAAGGATAGAGCCAAGAATTGCGGTTACCAAGATCATGCCAAGCGTTGCAATCACGCCAATTTGCCCCCCCACCAAAATGAAAACAGCGATTTCCAAAATTGGGATAAACAGGAGTAAAAAAGGGATAATGCCAAAGTTCATAAAGTTCAGACCCTAAAAGATATCATTTCTTGTTAGCCACAATGTAGGAAGGCGCAACAACGATTGTAATGGTCCCTTTGCAAGTTGGCTTCCAACAACTATATAATCTCCTACTAACATGTTCATTCTCATTTCCGGTAAAATTCATGGAATTTCTTGATCTTACTACCCTCATCACCATCGCAATTGCGGTGTTTGTCCTTTTGCGCCTGCGTTCTGTGCTCGGCCAGCGCACTGGATATGAAAATCCTGACGACTTGTTCGAAAAAAAGACCAAGCGTCAAAGCCCTGCAAATCCTGATGATGTGCCGGACAATGTTGTCAAACTGCCGGAACGCAACAATGCCGGCGCGCAAGAACGGGAAAATCCGGCTCTCAAAGAAATTGATGAACTGGCAAAACCGCGCACTAAACTTAATCGTGGTTTGAAAGAACTTGTCGCGTCTGACCCTTCTTTTAGCCCGAAAGAGTTTCTTGGCGGTGCGAACATGGCCTATGAGATGATCGTCAATGCATTTGCAGATGGGGATGATAAATCGCTTCGCAATCTTCTCGCACCAGAAGTGTTCGAAGGGTTCAATGATGCGATCGAAGCTCGTAAGGAAAATGGCGAGACGGTTAAATCCAATTTTGTCGGAATTGATAAATCTGAGATCAAGATGGCTCAGACTGTCGATAGTGAAGCGCAGGTTACAGTTCGTTTTGAATCGCAGATTGTTTCGGCGACCTATGATCGCGATGGCAAGATCATCGAGGGTGACGATAACGAAGTGGTTCGTGTTACCGATCTTTGGACATTCGCACGGGACACGCGTTCCCGCGATCCAAACTGGAAACTGATCGCTACTGAAGCTGAAAGCTGATTGCAATGAAGGGCTGGGCGCCGATTGGGTTTTCTGACCTTGATGGTTGGGAGGTAGACGATCATCAAGCAGCGCTTGCCTGCTTTCGAATGTCTGCAAAAGGGTTTGCGGACAACGTTCCCATTAGTCGTTTGGCGGTTCAGCCATCTTCGGAACTCCTGACGGTTGCCGAGAAAGCCCTGACCATTGATATGGGTTCAATCGGCAAAGAGGGTGCGCGCGACTTTTTCGAGGCGAATTTCCAGCCTATGAAGTTTGAACGGAATTCCGGATTTGTAACCGCGTATTTCGAGCCTGAGGTTGAGGCATCACGGACCAAAACTGCCGAGTTTCCTTATCCGCTTTATCGACGCCCACATGATCTGGTGAAAATCGACAAAGAGAACCCGCCCGAGGGCGTTACACCGGGGCTTGAGTATGCCCGCGAAACTGATGATGGATTTGTCGACTTTTATAACCGTGGCGAAATAGACAATGGCGCCCTCGCAGACCGAGGTCTTGAACTCTTCTGGCTTAAATCCGCTATCGAAGGATTTTATATCCATGTTCAGGGCTCTGCCCGATTGTCTTTCGAAGATGGAACAGCGGCGCGGGTTTCGTATGCTGGAAAAACCGGCCACCCTTACACATCGATTGGCAAGGAACTGGTTGCTCAGGGAACCTTCGAGGTTGAGCAAGCAACCATGACGACCATTCGCGCTTGGCTGGAAGAAGACATGCCGCGCGCAATGGAAATGCTTCATCGAAACAATTCATTTATCTTCTTCACGCAAGTGAAAGGTCATGATCCTGAATTTGGACCGATTGCAGCAGCTGGCGTCCAACTCACGCCTGGACGAAGTCTTGCGGTCGATAAATCGGTTCATGCCTATGGAACGCCGGTTTGGTTAAGCACGGAAAAGCCGCTTCCTTCTGATACAAATCCGTTCAAGCGCTTGATGATTGCGCAGGATACAGGATCTGCAATTGTTGGCCCGCAACGCGGAGATATCTTCATAGGTTCTGGCGATGAAGCCGGTATGATTGCCGGTGCGGTGCGTCACGATACTGAATTTGTTATACTGGCGCCCAAGGTCTCATGACATGGCACGTAAATCAAAACAGGATTGGGAACTCTGGGAGCGGGTAAAAAAAACCGCTATCCCATTGAATGCCAATAGAGCTCAACCTGATTTTGCGTCCCTACTGGATGAGCCTCAAAAAAATTCACCAAATCAGCTTCCGGTAAAACGGCCTGAACGCTTGGTTAGACCCTATGCCCCTGAACCCGCTATTCGCGTTTCACTTGCCTCCAAACCACCGGTTCTTGATGAAACCACAAGCCGCAAAATCGCGCGTGGAAAAACGTCGATTGATGGGCGCATCGATTTGCACGGCCTCACGCAAGTTGAAGCATACAATCGTTTGTTTCATTTTCTTGATTCCGCCTATGCAAGCGGCAAGCGCACGGTACTGGTAATTACGGGCAAAGGGTCTCGTGGCGAAGGTATTCTGAAACAGGCAGTACCGCGTTGGTTGTCGGAACCGATGTTTAAAAGCAAAGTCATTGGCTTTCATGAATCGCACATCACGCATGGGGGGGCAGGTGCGCTTTATGTGCGGCTGCGAAACCAAAATCGCGAGAAACGATAATGACTCCGTTTGGCGTAAAGATGCGGCAGCTCCGTGAGGAAAAAGGCCTTAATCAAAAACAAATGGCAAAAGATTTGGGTGTTTCCGCCGCGTATCTTTCTGCTTTGGAGCATGGCCATCGAGGCGTGCCCAGCTGGCAATTTTTGCAGCGGGTCATTGGCTATTTCAACATCATCTGGGATGAAGCCGAAGAGTTTCAGCACCTTGCTGCAATGTCTGATACCCGCGTTACGGTCGATACGGCTGAACTATCGGTTGAAGCAACTTCGATGGCAAATACGCTTGCTAAAGAAGTGAGTAAATTGACGCCCGTTGATTGCGCTGAATTAGAAGAACTTGTTCGGCTTAAGGCGAAAAAATCTATATGAACTATCGAAGAATTGCTTCCAGTTCTTCGCGTTTATCATTCACCAGCCAACCATAATAATTCTCGCGCGGCATGGACCCTCTGGCACGGGCTGTTCCGGCCCGGCTGCGAACATTGCCCAGATTATAGAGTGTTGCGGTAATGCCCGGATTGTTCGAGATATCAAACCCCGCGATGGTTCTGTAAGAATCGATAGAAACTTTGATGACGGCTGCCATGTAAACAAGCGTTGTATCGGGATCGATAATTGCCTCATAAACCTTGTTCGGTTTACGCGCAGAGAGCTTCGGCTTTTTACTGACTTTATTGACCAGATCAGTAACACGCAGAGCAGTCAGTGGATTAATCTGACCAAGACCAAAGGTTTGACCAGCATAAAACGGTTGAAAGAACACTCGGCTAAATCGGTCATCCGGCCAGGACACACCATCGACCTTTTTGCCTTGAAATTTTGCTTTCCAGATGGTTTCGCGACAGGACCACACGTCGTATGAGTCTCTTGCCGCATCACACTTCTTGAATTCCGGCCTACTCACAAACTGCATGACGGTCTCTTTGCCATGCGCAAATTTGATGTCTTCATTCAAATAAGCAACGGCCTTGAGGTAGAGTTGTTGAAGGCGGTCCACTGCATCCACGTTGTAGGTGTGTTCGCCAACCAACGCGCCGACAATATGAATGGGTGCTATTCCATACTGTCGAGCTGCCTTTTTAATTTTACCCTGCAACGTTTTGTCAGTTGCAATCAGGTCGCGAATTTTTTCGTATTTCGCCTGAAAAGTACTGTTGGTTTTCTGAGTCCTGGACTTTGAAGCAGAAGGAATTGCAGGCTGAGTTGCACTTCGGTTTCCCGGCGGTACTTTTGTAACAGCCCAGGCTTGTGAAGCACTGAAACCTGAGAACAAAATGATGTGCGAAAGTAAAAGTGCTGAAAATAGCTTTCTCATACCCAGACCCAAATGAAACTTCTTTCCTTATCAATTGACACAAATGGCAAGGTGAGTCGAGAACCTTCCGTAACGTAGGCGTTCAGATCACCGAGTGTTGAATCAGAGAATATACCGGCTCAGGTCAACGTCTTTCGCGAGTTCGCCCAGTTGAGTTTTTACATAATCAGCATCGATTGTGTATTCTTTGTCGGAGACGTCGGGTGCCTGGAAGGAAATCTCGTCAAGGATCTTTTCCATTACAGTCTGTAGTCGCCGCGCGCCGATGTTCTCAATCGTGGCGTTTAGCTCCACTGCTATCCCCGCAATTTCGTCAATTGCATCTTCAGTGAATTCAAGTTCCACACCTTCTGTATCCATCAATGCGATATATTGTTTGATCAGGCTGGCTTCGGTTTCGGTCAGGATTCGTTTAAAATCTTCTTTTTCGAGCGCACGCAATTCTACGCGAATGGGTAATCGTCCTTGAAGCTCAGGCAAAAGATCAGACGGTTTGGAAACATGGAACGCCCCTGATGCCACGAAAAGAATATGATCCGTTTTGACCTGACCGTGTTTGGTGGAAACGATGGTTCCTTCAACCAGAGGAAGGAGATCACGCTGCACCCCTTCGCGGGAAACACCTGCACTTCCGCGTTGGTCATTCACAGCAATTTTGTCGATTTCATCCAGGAATACGATGCCGTTGTTCTCGACAGACTCAATTGCTTCAACAACAATCTGCTCGTCATCCAACATTTTGTCAGACTCATCTGCAATCAGCGCCTCATAAGACTCAACAACCGTGGTTTTTCGTTTTTTCGTTTTGCCGCCAAATGCTTTTCCGAACATGTCATTGATGTTCATGACCCCAATGCTGGCACCGGGCATGCCGGGAATTTCCATGCCGCCCATCGGGTTTGCATTGTCAGCAACTTCGATTTCGATTTCTTTGTTGTCCAGTTCGCCATCGCGTAGTTTCTTTCGAAACGAATCTCGGGTCGCGGGAGAAGCGGTATCGCCGACGAGCGCATCAAGCACCCGCTCTTCTGCAGCCAAATGTGCTTTAGCCTTCACGGCCTCGCGCTTTTTTTCGCGGATTAGGTTGATTCCAACTTCCACCAAATCCCGAATAATCTGCTCCACGTCGCGCCCCACATAGCCCACCTCGGTGAACTTTGTTGCCTCAACCTTGATAAACGGTGCGCCTGCCATCTTTGCAAGACGGCGGGAGATCTCAGTCTTACCAACCCCGGTGGGCCCGATCATTAGGATGTTTTTTGGCATGACCTCTTCGCGCATGGTGCCTTCAAGCTGTTGGCGGCGCCAGCGGTTACGAAGCGCGATCGCAACAGCTCGCTTTGCATCCTTCTGTCCGATGATGAAGCGGTCAAGTTCGGATACGATTTCGCGTGGAGAGAAGTTGGTCATGTTGAATTTACCTAAAAACTATTTCACAGGACTGAGATAGGGTTCCAGTGAGGACAATGGAAGAATACGGAAGATGATTTTCCGCAAAGGTTGCCAGCCGATGCCGATAGACAGAATGCCGGCACCAAGCAGAATTGGCACAAAGGATGTTGCGGACGCAAATCCTCCGGTCTGACTGCTTAGATATCCGATTGCCAAAGTGACATATGCAAGGGAAGACACCAGCATTGCGCGCCGATCAATGATCAGCGCAAACAGCATAAGCGTAATAAAGATGCAAAGCACAACGACAGAAAGGGCCGTTGCTGCTTGGGCAATTGCCGTGGCTGAAAAGCCGTTGGTTCCGGTGATCCATATCGCGCTTTGCCACATGATTGAATGAACGATGAGCGGTGATGCGACCAGATGAAGCCAAAACGCATTGTCGCTTTTGCTGGAAACACGGTGTCGATCTGAAATGTCGAACTGAAGTGCGATGGCAAAGATCAACAGGCCGGTGACTATCAGAACCGGGATAATAATCTCAGTGATCTGCACCACACCTACAGCGGAATAAATGAGAAGGATTGCTGCAAGAGCAAAGCTAATGGCGCTTAGAAACAAAGAAAATGGAAGCTTGAAACGTGCGTAAAACGCGACACTTGCTGCTAAGGTGCATAATGGCAGAAGCCAAAGGATACGATCTTGGGTGAGGAATAAGACATTCAATCGATCAAACAAGCCTGTGGGATGCTGCCCACTCAGGAAGAAATAGGATGCTGCGCCCACTGAAATCACAAATCCGAATGCAGTGACGATGCTTGGCAGGGAACGCTTTTGCCAAGCGCAAACGATTTCAGCCAAACCCCAACAGATGACCGCTATTCCAACAATGCCAACCGCGGTGTCAAAAAGTGCGGTTTGCAAAACGCCGTTGAGGAGTATGCCAATCCCTAGTGCGATAAAAACATCACCGAACCCACTGGCAAACTTTATGCCCTCGTCGTTATTGTTTTCATTACCGTAAGTCGAAGGCTCTGGTTCCGTTCCGATTTCGCTTTCAATGAGGCGAACGGAATTGGCTTGGGCCTGTGAAATGATGCCGCGCGCAACCGCTATATCAAGAGCGGAGCTATTTGACATCAATGGTTTCCATCACGGTGTTACCATTCGTATAAACACAAATCTCAGCTGCTATTTCCAGTGCCTTTTTTGCAATCTCTTCCGCTGATTTATCGGTATCCTGTAATGCCCTGGCAGCTGAGAGTGCAAAATTCCCGCCGGAGCCAATCGCCATAATACCCTGTTCGGGTTCCAGAACATCACCATTGCCGGTAACGCAAAGAGAGATATCTTTATCGGCAACCAGCATCATGGCTTCAAGGTTTCGCAGGTATTTGTCCGTCCGCCAGTCTTTTGCCAACTCGACACATGCTCGCATCAATTGACCCGGATATTGCTCCAGCTTCTTTTCCAATCGATCAAGAAGCGTAAACGCATCCGCTGTTGCTCCGGCAAAACCGGTAATCACATCACTATTCTTGCCAATTCGACGAACTTTGCGGGCATTGCCTTTTATGACGGTCTGACCAAGGCTAACCTGCCCGTCGCCGGCGATGACGACTTTATCGCCTTTTCGTACCGTTACGATGGTGGTGGCGTGCATAGATGGCAGTTCTGACATGATTCGATTCCAATGTTGAGGTCTCGCCAATGTAGGGATTGAATTTGGAAAATCAAACTGTGTTCGTGGCGTTTATGGTTAATACGGTCGTTATGGCTTTCGTAAGATTGTAGTGATATGGCTTTCGTAAATTCTGAGTATTTTGAGTAAAGACAATGCGCAAAGCCAAAATTTCACGCAAAACTGCTGAAACCGATATCACTGTTGAGGTCAATCTCGATGGTTCCGGCGAATACGATATCAAAACTGGAGCGGGTTTTTTTGATCATATGCTGGATCAACTTTCACGGCATTCATTGATTGATATGAAGGTCCGTTGCAAAGGCGACCTTCATATCGATGCCCACCACACGACCGAAGATGTTGGCATCGCTTTGGGTCAAGCGGTAAATGAAGCGCTGGGTGACCGAAAAGGGATCACGCGTTATGCGTCGATTGATCTTGCAATGGATGAAACGCTCACGCGTGCAGCCCTTGATGTTTCCGGTCGTCCGTTCCTGGTTTGGGATGCGGATTTTTCTGCGCCAAAAGTTGGCGACTATGACACCGAACTCTTTCGTGAATTCTTTCAAGCGTTCTCCCAACACGCGGGCATTACGCTGCATGTGACCAATCACTATGGCGATAATAATCACCATATTGCTGAAACGTGTTTCAAAGCGGTGGCTCGGGCATTGCGCACCGCAATTGAAATTGATCCACGTCAGGCAGACCGGATTCCTTCTACCAAAGGCTCGCTTTAGAACTTCTCGATGAGCTCATCTACGAATGAGCATTGGTAGTTACGGCACGTTTCAGATCGAATTGAATGGATTGTGCATAGGTTGTTTTGCCCCAGAAACTGGCAGGGTCGGCTTGCATCGTCCATGTCCAAGCGTAGAGCTGGATAGGATTCAGATCTTTGCCAAATTGGTTTTTCCGGAAAGAGGGCTTTGCCCTCGTCTTCTTCAATAAATACCTCTTCCCAGGCGAGTGGATCAGAGCGACTATCATTTAGTCTGGTAAACAGTGCTTCTGCATCAGGAATAGGCCCGATGATGTAGTCTCGATCACCAATTGTACAACAACCGGCAGCATTGTTTGATTGCCCCATACAATTGCGCGTACAGGTATATTGAACAACCTGATCAATAATCGTATCTCGATCGAAGGTTTCGGCATTTTCGTTCATCCGGTTGATCCACATAATGGTTTTAGTTGCGAACCGTAATGCAATTTGGCATCCAGATAGAAACACGTGTAATAACCATTGTGTGATCACTAAACTCCCGATAAAGAGAGGCTTATGGCGATCTATTCAGTATATTTGCCACCGGAGCAGAGCAATAAAAAAGCTGCTGAGCATTTTCGATTGTTGCGAGATGCAAAAGCTCCATTGGCGTTGATTTTTCCTCCCCTTTGGCTGGCGTGGCACAGACTTTGGGTAGAGCTAATCGTGTACTTTGCAATTGTCTTAGGCATCTCCTTACTCGCAGCTTGGAAGCCATTGCCGCCGGTTTTATATCTTTCTGCAATACCGGGTCTCTATCTTCTGCTGGAAGGCAACGAGCTCGTACGGAAAAAACTGGAGCGTGCGGGCTGGCGATTTGCCGGTGTTGTTGATGCTCAAAATCTCGAAGAAGCTGAAATCAAGTTTGTCTTGGAAAATGAAGGCCAATTGAACCTTGCAGATGAAACGCGAAATCATCCCGCTGCGCCCAAGCCTTCCCATGCCTTCTCTGCGCCCGTACCTGCTGGCCTGTTTCCGGAATAATTCATGAAAATAGCCATTATAGATTATGGATCGGGCAATCTTCGATCAGCTCAAAAAGCATTTGAACGTGCGGCATCAGATTCGGGCCTTTCAGCTGAGGTTGTGCTCACGAGCAATCCGGATATCGTTAGATCAGCGGATCGAATTGTCCTTCCAGGTGTCGGCGCTTACGCAGACTGCCGCGCCGGATTAAACGCTGTTGATGGAATGGTCGATGCGCTGGATGAAGCCGTCATCCGAAATGCCAGACCCTTCTTCGGCATTTGCGTTGGCATGCAATTGATGGCGGAACGCGGACTAGAAAAAACAACAACAGAAGGTCTTGGCTGGATCGGTGGTGATGTTGTGCGTATGGAGCCGGAAGACACATCGCTTAAGATTCCACAGATCGGTTGGAACACGTTAAATCTTGTGCGACCGCATCCCTTGTTGGAAGGCATCCAGATTGGTGACGATGGTCTGCATGCCTATTTTGTGCATTCTTATCATCTGGCCTGCAGCAACAAAGACGAGTGCATTGCGACCACGAACTATGGCGGAAAGGTCACGGCGATGGTTGGTCGGGATAATATGATTGGAACGCAGTTCCACCCGGAAAAGAGCCAGCGCTTGGGATTAGCCCTGATCAGTAACTTTTTGAAATGGGCGCCATGAGCCATGTCTAAGATACTTTTCCCCGCTATTGATTTGGAAGACGGCTGCCCGCGTTGCCCGCAGAAGCCTCGCTTCGAGGACACGCAAACAAAAGAAGGCATGAGCCATGTCTAAAATTCTCTTTCCTGCAATAGACCTCAAAGACGGCGAATGCGTTCGATTGAAACTTGGTGATATGGACCAGGCAACGGTTTATAATCCAGATCCGGGTGATCAGGCGCGTGCGTTTGAAGTTCAAGGCTTCCAATGGTTGCATGTGGTGGATTTGAACGGCGCGTTTGAAGGCGAAACGGTCAATGGCGCAGCGGTTGAAGCTATTCTTGCCAACACGAACAATCCGGTTCAACTGGGCGGCGGCATCCGCAATCTCAAACATATCGAAAACTGGCTGACCAAAGGTATCGAGCGCGTGATTCTTGGAACGGTTGCTGTGCGAAACCCGGACTTGGTCATCGAGGCATGCAAAACCTTCGAAGGTCAGGTTGCCGTCGGGATCGACGCTAAAGGCGGTAAAGTTGCTGTCGAAGGTTGGGCGGAAGCTTCAGAACTGGGTGTCATTGAACTGGCTAAAAAGTTTGAAGGCGCAGGCGTTTCAGCGATCATTTATACAGACATTGATCGTGACGGCATTCTCACTGGCATTAACTGGGATTCAACCATTGAACTTGCGGAAGCGGTTTCTATTCCGGTGATAGCATCCGGTGGCTTAGCATCAATGGACGACGTGAAAAAACTGGCATCACCCGAATGTGCCAAGCTCGAAGGCGCGATCACAGGTCGTGCACTTTACGATGGCAGATTAGATGCCAAAGAGGCGCT
>CALLHT010000056.1 GCA_938009335.1 uncultured Rhizobiaceae group bacterium | reverse complement strand
GAACCGTTGGTCGGCAGACAAGCTGGTAGGCGCCATCGAGATATAGGCGCTCGCTGGATAGCGAGCAAGAAGAGATCAAGGCACTTCAAGCTTCCCACACCGCCGCTCCCATGCGTCCTTTTCCCAATCCCGAACGAGGCCATGAAGTTCTCGTAAGACTTCATGCGATGGCTCGTTTGAGCTTTTGTTTGACCCGGGTGGAATGCCGGGACGAATGGGATGACTTGGCAAAGAGCCGCGCAAGGGGTTACCCGCAGCGGGAGATGAATAAGCCCCCGCTGGGGCATGCTCGCGCTGCGCCATGATTCTGGCTAAGCGTTTTGCCTGCTGGGGAAGAGTTTTGATCGCGTGGTCGAGGGCTGCGAGGCGTCTTATTAGTTTTTCCGCCGACACCTCCGTGTCGCCGTCCGTTCGCGGGCTGGCAGAATTGCTAGTCGCAATTCCTTGCCCTGCCACGGAGGGATGGAACCCCACTCCGTCATCCTTGGGTCGGTCGAATTCGTCATCCTCGGGCTTGTCCCGAGGATCTACCCAAGCTTCGTTTGCCTCAACTGCCACGGAGGGAGGGAAACCCATTCCGTCATGGTCGGACTTGATCCGACCATCCACGCACGAGCATTCAGGCCGGCCGATGGCGCTTGCTGAGAGGATTGCCACCGGTTCGGCCTTGGATCCTCGGATCAAGTCCGAGGATGACGAGGTGGTGGGTTCCGAGGATGACGAAGTGGCAAGTTCCGAGGAAGACGAAGTGGCGAGGACGGTTGACGATATGGATGGTTCATAGTCCTCTACAGACTTGGGTTCTACCCCCACCAAACGCCACAACCCGGCAACAATCTGTGCGAGCGCGTGGGCATTCTTCTCAATGGCCAAGTTCCAATCCATGCCAAAAGTGTGCAGGAGAAATCTGAGAGGGGGATAAGTTTTTTGTTCACCCCACGATCGTCATCCTCGGGCTTGGCCCGAGGATCCAGGATTCAAAATGCATTAGTGAAACGCGTGAATAAGTCAGCGATCCATAGATTTGTGAGAAATTTTTCGGCCACTTTTTGAAAATGCTTGCACTGTGGATCCTCGGGTCAAGCCCGAGGATGACGGAGAGCGGGGTTCCATCCCCTGCCCTCATCACGCATTTCTTGTTCTACTTGCCGCCAAACAATGGTTGACCTTCAGCAATCACACGGCGTTTGCCCGGAGCAGGCTTTGGCTTGGCGTCTCGCTCTATCTGCGGTTCTTGAACATCTCCAAGAAACCGTGCAGTGCGATCCGGTTTCGCTTTGTTGGCCTTTTCACGATCGTACTTGCGGTGTTCATACCAAGTAATCATTTTGAAAGACCCGAACATCAAAGCACCCGTAAAACTCGCCATAATGCCCCACATCCATTTCGCAAGGCCATAGGTCTCATGGCCAGTACCAATGATACTATTAATGAAAGACTGCTCTTCCCCATACTCAGAGCTTGCAAGTGTCAGTTCATAAGACTGGGTGTTCGCTGGTTCTCCAAGGAACAAAGGCAATGCAAAAGAAGCAGAAGAATAAGTTAGAACCGAAAGTAAAGTAAGAAAAATAAAAATATTGCGCATAGCAACCCCCACATGAATTACTGATAACGATAATTTTATTTTATTAAATTTTAGTAATTGCGACGCATATCAATGTTATTTTTTGAGTTCCGTTCATATCGGCACTAAAACTTAGTAATTCCGACGCCATCCAAAGTCTGGTTTGCCCATCAATATTTCTTCAGAACTTCTGCCACTATTTTGAACCAGTCGCGGCGAAGCTTTGGCTTTAATGGCCAATTTTTTATCATCCGCATCTCCCAAATAAACGCGGTCCCGAGTAGGTGCTTGTCGGGCATTCTCAGTGGCCACCCAAGGTGACGATTGGACCGGCTGCTTAGAAAACGATTTTGCGGGTTTTGCGATCTTGCGAGATTTATGGCGGTTTCTACTTTCAAACCCACCGAGCACGGTAGCAAGTATTTTTGAGATAAACGCAAGCGTTTTGGCAAAGCCAAAAACTCTATAAATTACGAAAAGTGCCACAATAAGGTAAGTCATGTCGCCACCCTATCCAATACAGGTTAATTGCTGGATAATGAGGCGTTTAACAAACACCTAGGGTAAACAATACCCTAAACTGTCTGGGAAATGGTACGGTTGGGAGGAATTGAACCACCGGCCTCTAGAGCCACAATCTAGCGCTCTAACCAACTGAGCTACAACCGCACGGGCTTTCGTGAAAGCAACTCTGAAATACGGTCTCGCTCACTTATTTGCAAGAGAAACTTCATCAAAATTGATGTATTTTGCGCTGAGAAGGTTCATCGCTAGAGAGCAAACTGCCAACGATGCCGTTAACCCTGTATCAAAGCATTGCTACCTACGTAGTCGCGAATTGTGGACCCAAACGCCTGCGACAGGTATTTACTATTTGTTAAGGTACAGGCTGGACAGGTTTGCAAGGGACTGGCGTGCCGTAAAGATGGGCAACTTGGCCCGTTTAAAATGAAGATTGCGATTGATGGCACAGGGACAAAGTTACTCGTATCTCGATCTGTCGGTTCACCCGGCATTGAGTACGCACGTCTTGTCATCAGACGCAACAGTTCTGTTTTCCAATGCGCTTGATGCAATCTACTGGGCCAATGCCGCAGGGGCTAAATTGTTTGGCGGCAAGGGCGTCGTCGAGCTGTTGGATGCAAACCTAACCGATGATCATTCATTCGTTCGCCAATTGCGCGCAACAATAGATCAGATCATGGACGAGCAGCCCATCATCCGTGGCTTCCGAATTGCTCAAGGTCTGCGGTCAGCATTGCTGCAGTTTGAAATCGCACCAATACGGTTTGCGGATGGCAATCTGTGTTTCAAGATTACCCAACGTGCAGAAAACGAAAGCGCGATGCGCGGCGAACACGCGCGCGCCGTTGCAGCAGTCGATAGTCTTGAAGGTTTTGCCGATGCTGCAGCAATTGTCGATGACTACGGTCTGCCGATTGCAACCACGCGAGATTTCGGTCGACTAGGCCCAAGCGAAGAAAGCCTGCTGGCACTGACAACCGAATTAAAAGATGAGGCCGATCGCCTGATCAAGCGCGAGATCAAATCCGCTTCCGGTCGTGCAATTATTGCAGGTCTAGGCAGATTTGCGCAGGAACCGGGGCGAAATCTGGTGGTTATCGCCAAGGCAATCGAGCAAACAACAGAAACAATCGAAACACCGGTTATTGATCTCGTAAGCGATCAACCAAACTCAGACCTTGTGATTGAGGCGGATTTAGGTGCAGGCGCAATCCCAGAGGCGTCCAATCTTCTCACATCTGCAGAGGATGAAACTTCTGAGAAGCTTGAGCCGGAACACAATGATAAAATTCTAAGCGAGTTTGAAGCGCTGGAAGAGACGTTGGCCGATACGCTGGATGCGGAAGAAACCAACACTGGCGACAGCGAAACAGAAGAAGATGCGGTTGCATTAGACGAACATGAGCCAATTGCCGAGCTGGAAGAAACCGAGGCAACCAAGCTGGTGGATTTAGAGGGCACGGAAGATCATCGCGATACAGAAGCTGATTCGGACATAGAACCTGCATCTCTTAGCGGTGAAGAAGGTGTCGACGTTCGCGATGGCGTGGAGCTGGACGCTGAACCGGATGATGCGGCCAATGGTTCTGCGCAAACCTTTGAGCATGTGCGCTTTGCCTGGACGACAGATGCATCGGGCATAATCACCAGCGTTTCTCCGGAACTTGCAGAAAGCATTGGGGAACAATCTGCCAATATTATTGGGCGACGGTGGTCCGACATCTCAACCGTGTTTGGTTTCGACTCAAGCGGTGAGATTGCGCAATTGCTGGCCGGGCATGATACTTGGTCTGGCAAAACTGTTCTTTGGCCGATTGAAGGCACCGACATGGTCGCGCCAGTCGATCTGGCCGCCCTTCCTTCATTTGACACAGACAGAGAATTCCAAGGTTTTCGCGGCTTCGGGATCATCCGCAATATCGATGCCATCGTGGATCCGGAAGGTCTCGGCTTGGCACTTAAGCCAATTCCGCGATTTAAGAGGGATGAGGAACCCGAGCTGATCGTTTCAGATTCGGAACCCTCACCTTCCGAAGAAACTCTACCGACACGTTCAAACAGTTTGCTTTGGTTTGAAACCCATTCCGATGATGGTGATGAGCAAGAAAAAGCAGATGACAACATCAAGGCTGATGAGGTTGAATCTGAACCACCAAAGACTGACAATGTGGTACAGTTCTTTCCTTCAAAATCAGCTTCCGACAACGCTGAGCTAAGCCCAAAGGAAACGGCCGCTTTTAAGAAGATCGGCGACACATTGGGTGATACGGATGAGACTAAAACATCCGCTTCTCCACAACGACGCGCTCCGGACACATCGTTGATTTCCAAGCTGCCGATTGCTGTTTTGGTTTACCGCGATGAATCGCTTTTGTTTGTGAACGAAAAACTGCTGGAGATAACGGGGTATGAAAACGTCGAAAGCATAGAAGATGCAGGCGGTCTAGATGCTTTGATTACGCCTTCAGAAGATGACGAGACGCAGGATGCCCCTTCAATACTCGTCTGTAGGGATGGCACTGAACTGCCGATCAACCCGGTTTTACATTCGGTTCCCTGGGATGAAGAGAAGGCCTTCCAACTGTCCTTCTCTCCGCCCCACATTGCACAAAGCGATGTGGGCGAACCTGCTGCCCTTCAGATTACGCAGGCTAGTGAAGTTCAAGCGATCCTCGACACCACGAGTGACGGGATTTTATTGCTCGAAACAAGCGGCGAAATCATCTCGATTAATGCGTCGGGCGAAGCATTGTTTAATGTGACCTTTGATGACGTGACAGGCGACCACATTACAGCCCTGTTCTCCGAAACAAGCCGCGGCCCGATCAATCAATACATCAACGCACTGTCAGGATCCGGTTGGGACGGCCTTCTGCAAGAAGGGCGAGAGGTTGATGCGAGTGTAAATGCCGGCGGTGAAATTCCGGTATTTCTGGCAATTGCAAAACTGGAAAACTCCGAAAAGCTCTGTGCCGTTGTTCGCGACCTGACAAGCTGGAAAAAAACCGAAGCAGAACTGGTTAAATCCAAACGCGATGCGGAACGCGCAAGCGAGCAGAAAACTGACTTGCTTGCACAAGTAAGCCACGAAATCCGCATTCCACTCACAGCCATTCTTGGGTTCTCCGACATCATGATCGAAGAACGCTTTGGTACAATCAACAACGAGCGGTATCGGGACTACCTCCGCGACATCAAGAAATCCGGGCAACATGTTTTGGATCTGGTGAATGATCTGCTTGATCTTTCGAAAATCGAAGCTGGAAAACTTGAGCTTTCATTCGATGCAGTAGATTTAAACGCCATCGTTTCGGAAGCCGTTGCGATGTTACAGGCGCAAGCAAACGAAAACCGTATCATTGTCCGCACATCGCTTTCGCGTGCAGTACCTAAAGTCGTTGCAGATGAGCGTAGTGTGAAACAGGTTGTTTTGAACCTTGTAAATAATGCGATCAAATTTTCGATGTTCAACAGCCAGGTCATCGTCTCCACCGTGTATGAAAGCAACGGCGAAGTCGCCTTGAGGGTTCGCGACACTGGCCCCGGCATGAGCGATGAGGAAATCGAAGAAGCATTAAAACCCTATCATCAGGTAAAACGCACCCAGAACGAGAATTACAAGGGCACCGGACTGGGTCTTCCCCTCACCAAGGCATTGGTCGAGGCGAACCGCGCTTACTTCGATCTGGAGAGTGAACCGGGAAACGGCACCGTGGTGCATGTACAATTTCCGGTACAGCGGGTTCTGGCAGACTGAGTTGAATTTTGCACAAAAAAAAGACCCCGAAGGTTCGGGGCCTGAGATATTTGAGTGTGAGAGCACGTGCACGTCAAAAAATCTGTAAGAGCAAGTCAGAAGTCGTTTTAGGGAAGCAATTTCTGAACTCTTGTTGAAAACCAAATTGCCCGCGAAACCTTAACAAACCCTTAATATTTACCCCTTGGTAACCTGATTGAGTGTATCAGTTTGTGACAAGGTTAATTTTCCAGTTAGAATTTATTAACCATAAACCGCTCGCGCATCATCTCTCTTGCAGTTCAGCCAGGTCCTTAAACAGGTCTAAAGCTTCAGCATTTGCAAGGGCTTCGCGGTTTTTCACCTCTCTAGCATGAACAATGTCACGCACGGCAAGCTCAGTGATTTTTCCAGACTTCGTGCGTGGAATATCAGCAACTGCAATGATCTTGGCCGGGACATGCCTTGGCGATGCGCCGGTGCGGATTTTAGCTTTAACTTCGGCAATCAGCTCATCCGTTAGAGAAACTCCCTCAGCGGTCCGCACAAACAGGATTACCCGAACATCGCCTTCCCATTGCTGGCCGATACAAAGCCCCTCTTCTATTTCCGGCATCTGCTCAACCTGATTGTAAATCTCAGCTGTACCAATGCGCACACCGCCAGGATTGAGCGTTGCATCTGAACGCCCGTGGATAATCATGCCACCGGTATCGGTCCATTCCGCAAAATCCCCATGACACCAAACATTGTCATACCGATCGAAATAGGCGTTATGATATTTACTGCCATCTGGGTCGTTTAAAAATTCAATTGGCATGGAAGGGAATGGACTAGCACATACAAGCTCACCTTTTTCAGATGTCATTGCGTTGCCATCATCATCCCAAACTTGGGTGTTCATCCCCATCACAGGGCCTTGGATTTCGCCTTTGTATACGGGGTTCCATGGAATACCCGCCACGAAACAGCCCATAATATCTGTACCGCCAGACATTGAAGACAAATGTGCGTCCTTGATTATTCCGTCATATACAAATTCAAAATTTTCCGGCGCTAACGGAGACCCCGTCGAGCTAAAGAGGCGAACGCTCGAAAGATCATGGGTTTCGATGGGTCTGAGCCCGGTATTGCGAACCGCATCAATGTATTTGGCCGATGTTCCAAACAGCGTAAATCGTTCTTTCTCAGCATAGTCAAAAATCGCTTTTGCATCCGGCGCAAAGGGCGAACCATCATAAAGCATAAGTGTTGCTTCACACGCCAAAGCAGAAACAAGCCAGTTCCACATCATCCAGCCACACGTCGTGAAATAGAACACCCGATCATTCGGCTTTATGTCCACATGCAGCAATTGCTCAGAGAGTACTTTGATGAGCGTCCCTCCATGCGAATGCACAATACATTTGGGAACGCCTGTCGTACCGGAAGAAAACATAATGTAGAGTGGATGGGCGAAATCCTGCCGTACAAACACAACATCTTTTGGCTCAAACTCTTGCGTCAAAGCATCGTGAGTCACAGTGTTCGGCACTGAATCTGAAACACTATCCGCCTCTCCGAGCAATGTAACAATGATATTAAGCTCAGCCCCAAGCTCAGGAACAATGGCCTGCAATTTTGCGCTGATCTCAATCCGCTTCCCGCCATACCAATAGCCATCACATGCGATGAAAATTTTCGGCTCAATTTGGCCGAACCGATCCAGAACGCCTTTCTCACCAAAATCAGGAGAGCATGACGACCATATTGCTCCCAGTGACGTGGCTGCCAACATCGCTGCAATGGTCTCAGGCATATTGGGCATCATGGCCGCTACGCGATCGCCCTTTGCCAAGCCATTTGCAATGAACGCCTGTTGGAACTTCGAGGTCATGGCATGAAGCTCATTCCAGGTAACACGACGCTCAAGCTTATCTTCACAGCGAAAAACAAGTGCCTCACTATCGTCTTTACGGCGAAGCAGGTTTTCGGCGTAGTTCAACTTGGAGTCTGGAAAGTATCGTGCACCCGGCATCCGGTCACCGTTCTCGACAAGTTTGCTCCCTTTGTCTCCGATGATCCCAGAGAAGTCCCAGAGAATATCCCAAAACTGAGCTGAGCCATCGCAAGACCAGGCATGTAAAGCATCGTAATCAGCGAACTCAAGGCCTGTGCGCTGGTTCACAAAAGCTGCAAATCTCGTCAGCGTGTGGTCTGCAATTTTCTCTTTTGACGGGATCCACAGCGGTGTGCGTAATGCCATATCAGATGCTCCAGTAACCTTAATGTTGAGACCATGCTCATAATCGGGGTAAATCTTTCAACCTCATATACAACTGTGTGTCAAAAGATGTAATATACTTTGGGCATGATCAAAGCAGTTTGTACTGCCATACAACGTTTAAGAAATAGGCGCGGGATACATTTATGAAACGCATTGCGATAATCGCCGGCTTTCTGGTGTGCCTTGTTATCTTGGGCATTCTGTCTTTGCCGTTTATTCTGTCATCGGATGTTGTTCGAGG
>CALLHT010000055.1 GCA_938009335.1 uncultured Rhizobiaceae group bacterium | reverse complement strand
GTGGGGATCAGTGCATCAATTGCGTTATAGTCCGTTACATCAACCAAAATCTGACCATAGGCAGGATTTCCGCTTTCGGCTGAATAAGTCAACATAAAACGTAGGTGCCCGCCATTGACGACTGAGTTCGTGCCAGTCACCCCGTCTTGCTCACGTATCCATTTTTCAATCTTTGCCAAGTCTTTGGTGACCTGAATTTCTGTTGTACTTTCTGGCAGATTAAAATCGACAACAAATTGCGCTCGTGTAGACGTTGGGAAGAAACCTTGTTTGACCAAACTAAAGGCCGCAAGTGATGAAACAAACAATGCCAAGACCACAGCGATGGTAATCCATCGAAGACGTAAAGCCAAATTCAGAAACTTGCGGTAGCCGCTTAGAATTATATGCTCAGGCTTTTCGGCAGTTTCTGTTGTTGATGGTTTTAAAAGCAATGTACAGAAATACGGCGTGAGCCAAACTGCAACCAACCAACTGAATAACAACGCGATTGAAATTGTCCAAAATAGCGAGCCTGCATATTCACCCGTGTTGTCGGGCGAAAAGCCAATAGCAGAGAAGGCAAGAAAGCCAACAACTGTACCACCTAATAAGGGCCATTTGGTTTGTTCAACAACGGCAGCTGCGGCGGTTGCGGTATCTTCGCCTTTTTGCGTCCTGACCAAAGTGCTTTCAACAACCACGATGGCATTGTCCACCAGCATACCCAAAGCGATTATTAATGCGCCAAGTGAAATGCGTTGCATGTCGAGACCATAGGCCCACATACCAATCAATGTGCCAGCGACAGTAACCAGCAAAATACCGCCCATCAAAAGACCGCTACGCAGTCCCATGAAAACCAGCAGCGTTCCAATGACAATGGCCAGAGCGAGCATGACGTTTACAACAAAGTCATTCACAGATACTTCAACGGAAGCCGCTTGATCTGAAATCGGGAAAATCTCTATCCCCAGAGGCTGGTCTTTTTCAAGCTCATCAATACGTGCTTTTACAGCCTTACCCATCTTGACCACATTGCCACCGGTGGTATTGGAAATTCCGAGCGCTATGGCTGGTTGACCATCACGGAACAAACGTTTTCCTTCAGGCTCTTTGAAGCCCTGACGTATCGTTGCAATGTCTTTGATGCGGAAAGACTGCCCACCTTCAGCATTGTTGATGTAAATTTCACCCAGTGCTTCGATGTTTGGAACGCCTGCTCCAAGACGAATGGCGGTACGCGTCGCACCAGTCTCAATGGAGCCCGCAGGTGCAACAAGATTTTGGCCTTCAAGCAATTGCGCCACTTGTCCAGAAGATAAACCAAGCTGCCCCAATTGTGAGGGATTATATTCAAGATAAATGATTTCTTGCGGGTCGCCGGCTAACAGCACCTTGGAAACCCCATCCACCAAGACCAATTCTTTTTGGAGTTGCTTTGCGTAGTCTTTTAATTCTGACAGCGAATACCCATCACCCGTGATGGCGTAATAAAGCGCGTACACATCGCCAAAATCATCATAGACGGTTGGCGCAATCGCATTCGGTGGCATTTGATTTTCAGTATCTGAAATCTTTGCCCTAAGTGCTGCAAACTTTTGCTGCAATGCAGGTCGTGTTTTAGTCGATTTGATTGTGAATTCCACGGTGACCTCAGACAGACCTGCGGTAGAAACCGATTTCACTTCTTTCACGCCTTGCAACTGCTGGATCGAATTTTCAATTCTATCCGTAACTTCAGCCTCAACTTCAGATGCGGTCGCGCCCGGATAAGGAGTAATCACCTGCGCTTGACGGATGATAAATTCGGGGTCTTCAAAACGCGGCAATTGTGTATAAGCGAAGTAACCCATGAACAATATCAAAAGGGTCGCAAGGGCTGAGATTACACGCTTCTCAATAGCGAATTTGGCAAGGTTCATGGAATTATTCCTTACCTGCTGTCACTCTGACTTTCATACCTTCTTGAAGAAACGATACGCCCGCTGTAACAACCACATCATCATCAGTCAGGCCATCGTTTATAGAAACGTCTGCTCCTGCAAAAGCGCTCGTTTTAACCGGGCGTTTTACAGCCTTGTTGTCGTTAACAATCCAAACGTACGTGCTGCCATCAGGTTCGGAGGCAAGCGCGGTTGCCGGAATATTGATTACGGGAGTTGCTGTAGAGTTTGCGATCAGACTGACTTGCCCAGTCATGCCCGGCAAAATGGTTGCACCAGTGGGTTGTTCAATTGCAACGCGGCCTGTGAAGGTCTGTGTAGCGCTATTAGCGATTGTATTAAATTCTGCCAATTCAGCATCATACTCTTGCCCTTTGATCGCATCTAATCGCACCTTTATTGCAGGCGGATTACTTCGATCAGTACGCGCAACATCAGGTCCGGGGATGTCAAATGCTAACTCTAACTTGTCTAGTTTTTGCAGAACAACAATGGTCTGTTTTGCTTGAATGTTGGCAAAATTATCTACATCTCGTTGAGCAATAATACCGTCAAACGGAGCGCGCAACGTTGCATTGGCTAGATTATCTTTGGCCACATTGAGGTTTGCTTCTATGCCCTTTATTGCAGCGATTTGAGCGGCAACCTCTTCCTTACGCCCACCCGTTTCGCCTTTGATGAGTTCTTGGCGGGCCGACTCCAATTGCGCCTCAGCAACATCAAGATTTGCTTTATCACCATCCAGTTTCGCTTTCGCAACAATACCTTTGTCAAACAGTTGTCGAGTGCGGCTCATTTGCTGTCTTGCAGCGTTGACTTGCGCTTCTGCTGCAACGATCCCGGCCTTCAATGAGGCAACGTCTTCTGCACGAGCACCGGAAGTCAATCCATCCAATTGTGCTTGCGCTTGCTCCATCTGGCTTTCAAGGGCGGTTACCTGAGAAATAAAATCACGTGTATCCAGTTTCGCGATGACATCATCTTCCTTGACCAAGGATGCTGCTTTTATCGACATCTCTATAATCTGGCCGGAGCTTCTGAAAGACAACTCGGCCTGCTGAGCGGGAAGAACAATTGCCGGATAGGTTTTTTGCTCAACAATGGTCGCAGCTTTAACAGTTACCGTTTTTACCGGGCGTATAACCTCTTTCGCCTCTTGTTGTTCCTCGGGTGAGCATGCGGAAAGGGCGAACACACAAACAAGAAGAACGGGCAAAATAAACTTTGACATGAACAACAACCTTTGGGACACATTGAACTATAATTAACACACCTACTACGCATTGATAGTGGACACACAACAAAATGACGGCACAAATTTTCTGGGGGAGCCTTGTTCTCGGCGCATGCTCTTTGGTGCATTTGATCCTGATAATCTGGTGGGTTGGGTATTTAAAAACGAGAAATGACCAGTTTCATCCGTCTTCAAGATTTTTCAAGCTGTTCGTCCCTATTGCAGGAACTTTCGCGCTTTTAATTATTTCTCATACACTTCAAGTCTGGATATGGGCTGTCGTGCTTATTTGGCTTGGCGCTCTTCCCGCACTTTTTGAAGCTATTTACTTTTCTCTGGTCACCTACACAACGCTTGGCTACGGCGATGTGATATTAAGCGATGAATATAAAGTCTTTGGTGCCATGGCTTCTGTAACAGGCCTTTTAAACTTCGGCGTCAGCACCGCAATTCTTGTTGCAATACTCGGTAAAATTCTACCCAATCATTTAGGCGAAGAATAAAACCATGACATTTGAAGTAGATAGTTTTTTAGCGGTCACGATTGGTATTCTTGTTTATTTTGCTGGCATGGCTCTTACCAAACGAGTGGGTATTCTACGTGAATATAATATCCCCGAACCCGTCACAGGCGGCATCATAGCTTCTGTTTTATCGCTTGCTTTGTTTCTCACTACGGGAACTGAATTAAACTATGACCTTTCAATCCGTGATGTGCTGCTGGTTTATTTCTTTACAGCGATTGGCCTCAATGCCCGTCTGAGTGATCTCATTGCTGGCGGAAAACCACTTCTTATTTTATTAGGCCTAACCCTTAGCTATATCGTTATTCAAGACATCGTAGGTGTTACAATCGCTTCAATATTAGGATTGCCAACAGCTATGGGAATTCTTACAGGTTCTGCGTCTCTGATTGGTGGCCATGGAACGACCATCGCATGGGCTCCTGAAATTTCGACAAATCATGGCGTTAGCAATGCACTCGAAATCGGAGTTGCTTCGGCAACTCTCGGCTTGGTGATTGCAAGTCTTCTAGGTGGCCCTATTGCGAAATACCTTCTAGGCAAACACAAGCTGTCAGGCTTAAAAGATGAAGCCCCTTCCGTTGGGCTTCCTCATGCAGATCAAGACAACCAGCAGATCAATCATGTGAACTTGATGGCAGTACTACTGACGCTTCATATAGCAATTATTTTGGGCTTTTTGCTAAATCAGGTCGTTGCCGCAGTCGGACTTAAACTTCCACTATTCGTGTCATGTCTGATGGTCGCGATTGCAATGTCAAATACAATACCAAACGCGTTACCGGACATTCATTGGCCTGCCAGAACAAAAGCGCTCGCGGTGATTTCCGATTTGTCACTAAGCCTTTTCATAGCCATGTCATTGATGGGTATGCAGCTTTGGTCAATCGCGAACCTCGCTGGTCCATTACTCATTCTTTTAGGCATACAAGCAATCACGGCAGTCCTGTTTATTGTCTTCATACTCTTCAGATTTATGGGGAAAGATTATAAAGCAACCGTGCTAAGCGCAGGATTTGCTGGTTTCTCTTTGGGAGCAACGCCAACTGCAATTGCAAACATGACTGCGGTAACTAAAACCCATGGACCAGCACCAACAGCATTCATCATACTTCCACTCGTGGGCGCATTCTTCGTCGATATTACAAATGCTTTTGTAATTCAGTTTTTCTTGGGGCTTTAGCCATGTCGCTGGCAAAACAGTAGAAGCATTTTATCAGTTTGCTTGTTCACATTGCCGACCTTGGATGGACAGCTTTCTTGAATGTCAGCTTCGCGAAATCCAAGACGTATTCGAAAACTTTGATGAATGTCCGCTATGGGCCGGCAGTGTCAGTAGATGAGGGATCGAATTGTTATAAAATGGGCTCAAACCTGCCATTTTGCCCCATCAGCAAGTTGAAATTGGCTGAATAAATCTGATCTGTATATCCCATTGCCAAAGCTTCCAAACCTCTATAAATTACGTAACGTAAACTTTATTCATTTTGGAGGGACCCATGAAAAAGTTAGCCGCCGAGGCATTCGGCACATTTTGGCTCGTGTTTGGCGGGTGTGGTAGTGCGGTTCTTGCCGCTGGATTTCCGGAAGTCGGGATTGGTTTGATGGGCGTGTCGTTCGCGTTTGGTTTGACGGTGCTAACGATGGCCTATGCGGTTGGTGGTATTTCCGGCGGGCATTTTAACCCGGCTGTTTCCGTTGGCCTCGGCGTTGCCGGCAAGTTCGACATGAAAGAACTGCCGGGCTATGTCATCGCGCAAATCATTGGCGGGACGCTTGGCGCGCTTGTGCTTTATCTGATTGTCTCCGGCAAGGGTGATTTCTCCGGTGTGGGCGGCTTTGCCTCCAACGGCTATGGTGAGTTTTCACCGGGCGGATTTTCACTTGTGTCCGTTATCATTGCTGAGGTTGTTTTGACCGCGATGTTCCTGATCATCATTCTGGGTTCAACCAGTCGTTTGGTACCTGCGGGCTTTGCGCCAATCTCTATCGGCCTTGGTTTGACACTGATCCACCTGATCTCAATTCCGGTGTCGAATACGTCCGTCAATCCAGCGCGTTCGCTCGCAGTGGCGTTCTTTGCAGAAACGCCCGCACTGTCGCAAGTTTGGGTGTTCTGGGTTGCGCCGATTATCGGTGCTGCGATAGGAGCTGTGATCTGGAAAGCGTTGTTGGCTCCAGCGGAAGAATAAGTCTTAAGAACTATTCGAAAATGACAAGCCGACGCTGTTTAACACATCGTCGGTTTTTCTTTACCTAAAATACGCCTGCAACGGCTGCACTTCCATTTCGCGTTTGCTCATGGCTTCCATGGCTTCCGAAATCGCAACACCAGCCGAAAGTGTTGTGGTATGTGCGGTCTTGGTGCGCAATGCCGCCTGTCGAAGCGAGCGTGAGTCTGACATCGCCTTGGCGCCTTCGGTTGTGTTGATCACCAGTTGGATTTGCTGGTTCAGGATCGCGTCTTCAATGTGCGGGCGTCCTTCCAGCACTTTGTTGATCCGGCGACACTCAAGGCCATTTTCTGCCAGGAAGCGTTGTGTGCCTCCGGTTGCGACCAGTTCAAACCCAAGCTTGGCGAATGTTTTAGCGGCAGGCAAGACGCCCGCCTTGTCGGCATCTTTGACAGAAATGAAAACAGAACCTTCAGTCGGTAACGGCATTCCACCGCCAAGGATCGCTTTGGCATAGGCCATGGCATAGTCCGTATCGAGGCCCATCACTTCGCCAGTTGAACGCATTTCCGGCCCTAGCAGAATGTCGACACCCGGGAACCGGTTGAACGGGAAGACGGCTTCTTTGACGGCGATGTGATCAAGATTTTGCGCCTCACGCCATTGGCCGTATTCTCCGATCGCGTTTTCCAGTTTCTCGCCCGCCATGATGCGGCTTGCGATCTTAGCGACTGGTGAGCCTATCGTCTTGGCAACAAACGGCACTGTGCGCGATGCGCGCGGATTTACTTCAAGCACGTAGATCTGATCGTCTTTAATGGCGTACTGAACGTTCATCAATCCGGAAACTTCGAGCGCAATTGCCATTTCTTTTGACTGACGCACCAGCTCATCAATGATCGGCTGAGACAGTGAATGTGTTGGCAATGAGCAGGCAGAGTCGCCCGAGTGAATGCCTGCTTCCTCGATGTGTTCCATGATGCCGCAAACGCGCACGCTTTCACGGTCGCTCAGGCAATCCACATCCACTTCAATTGCGCCTGAGAGGTAAGAGTCGATCAGCACTGGCGTATCACCGGAGACGACAACCGCTTCGTTGATGTAGCGCTCAAAGCCAGCATCTGTGCGCACGATTTCCATCGCGCGTCCGCCCAAAACATAAGACGGGCGAATGACAACCGGATAACCAATCTCTTTCACAATATCGCGTGCTTCATCAACGGAGCGGGCAATGCCGTTGCGCGGCTGAAGGAGTTTGAGATCGTTCAACAGTTTCTGGAAACGATCCCGGTCTTCTGCCAAGTCAATTTTATCTGGCGAGGTGCCAAGGATCGGGACACCGTGATCGGTCAGCGTTTGTGCGAGCTTCAGCGGTGTCTGTCCGCCAAACTGAACAATCACACCGTGAAGCGTGCCTGCAGCTTGTTCCGTGCGGATAATCTCTAACACGTCTTCGGCTGTCAGCGGCTCAAAGTACAATCGGTCTGATGTGTCATAGTCGGTTGAAACCGTTTCGGGGTTACAGTTGACCATGATGGTTTCGTAGCCTGCGTCCTCCAGCGCAAACGCGGCATGACAGCAGCAATAATCAAACTCAATGCCCTGGCCGATACGGTTTGGTCCGCCGCCCAGGATCATAACCTTTTTGCGGTCAGAAACTTGTGCTTCGTTGCGTAACTCACCGGCAAACGGGACTTCGTAAGTTGAGTACATATATGCGGTTGGTGAAGCGAATTCCGCAGCGCAGGTATCGATGCGTTTATAGACAGGATGCACATCTAATTCGTTGCGCCTGGCTTCAACATCGGCTTCAGACACGCCACCCAGCTCCGCAAGGCGGGCGTCCGAGAAGCCTTGGCCTTTTAGCCTGCGTAAGTTTTGCGCGTCCTTTGGCAGGCCATGCGTCTTGATGCGTTCTTCGCTATCGATAATGCGTTGGAACTGCTCGATGAACCAGGGGTCAAACTTTGAATAGTGGTGCACGTCTTCCGGCGTTGCGCCGTGGCGCAGCGATTGAGCCACCATGCGAAGGCGGTCAGGCGTCGCGCGTGAAAGTGCTGCCCGGATAGCGTTTTTATCGTCACCTTCACCAATGCCCGGGATTTCGATTTCGTCGAGACCGGAAAGACCGGTTTCCAAACCGCGAAGGGCTTTCTGTACGGATTCAGCAAAGGTCCGGCCAATCGCCATGACTTCGCCGACAGATTTCATCGCTGTTGAGAGGTTTGGTTCTGAGCCCGGGAATTTTTCAAACGCAAAGCGCGGGATCTTAGTGACCACATAGTCGATGGAAGGTTCGAAGGAAGCAGGTGTTGCGCCGCCTGTTATATCGTTATCTAGTTCATCCAACGTATAACCAACCGCCAAACGGGCCGCGACTTTCGCAATCGGGAAGCCGGTTGCTTTTGAGGCAAGCGCGGAAGAACGCGATACGCGCGGGTTCATCTCAATCACAACCAAACGGCCATCAGCCGGGTTCACCGCAAACTGCACATTCGACCCACCGGTTTCCACGCCAATCTCACGCAAGACTGCTAGTGAAGCATCGCGCATCATCTGGTATTCTTTGTCAGTGAGGGTAAGGGCAGGGGCAACCGTGATGGAATCGCCCGTGTGAACGCCCATCGGGTCAACGTTTTCGATTGAACAAATGATAATGCAGTTGTCCGCCTTGTCGCGAACCACTTCCATCTCATACTCTTTCCAACCGAGAATGGATTCTTCAACCAGCACTTCATTGGTAGGAGAAGCATCCACACCGCCGATGACAAGTTTGTAGAGTTCTTCAAGCGTATACGCGATGCCGCCACCCTGGCCACCCATAGTGAATGAAGGACGAACAATTGCCGGAAGGCCGGTTGTCTTAGTCGCTTCCAGTGCCTGCAACTGTGCTGTTAAGCGATGTTCTTCGATGCGAACGGTTTCGCTGGCGCGCCATTCGGTTTCAAATTCATTTACACGGGATTTTGTTTTTGCTTCTTTTAAACCCTGTTCGTATTCCGCTTCGAAACGGCTTTTCAGTTCCGTCGTATTTACGAAAGCAGAGCGCGGCGTCGCCAGACCGATCTTGTCCATTGCTTCGCGGAACAGTTCGCGGTCTTCCGCTTTGTCGATGGCTTCGGCTTTTGCGCCGATCATCTCCACATTGTATTCATCCAGCACGCCCATTTTGCGAAGCGAAAGCGCACAGTTGAGTGCAGTTTGCCCACCCATGGTTGGCAGCAGCGCATCTGGGCGTTCTTTGGCAATAATCTTGGCAACGATTTCCGGGGTGATTGGCTCGATATAGGTCGCATCTGCCAGATCAGGGTCCGTCATGATTGTTGCAGGGTTCGAGTTTACCAGAATGATCCGGTATCCTTCGGCTTTCAGCGCCTTACACGCTTGCGTTCCGGAGTAGTCGAACTCACAAGCCTGGCCAATAACAATTGGGCCAGCCCCGATGATGAGGATGGAGGAAATATCTTTTCTTGCAGGCATCTAGCGTATGCTTTCGTTATGCGTGAAAACCCTTTGCGTGGGAGGCGCATGGAATCAGTTTTCACAATGTATTGGCTAGAAGATTTCTATAGTTGAAGCCGTTGAAAAGGGGAAGGGGGAAAGAAACGGAAATTGGGGAAATGAGCAGAGAATTTTTTATTGCCGCAACTCCACCCTGATTGATGTGACTTTCCGATAGGCGTTGCCCGCATATGAGAAGATGTTGTCCACAGGCTTGCCGGATAAAGCGTACTAATTTTTGCCACAGTATGGTTGAGTAAATCGTCTGGAGTTCGAGTAAAGGTTGCGCTTTAATCGTGTAAGCGCTCCGTTAGCGAAGACGATGAAAACTGTGTGGCGAGAAATTGGGTGTTTCTTGGCGTGGGTGATGTGTTGTGTGGCAACACCTGCGGGTGCCTTTACGCTCTCTTCCAGCGTCGAAGTGATCACCATTCCCAGCGTTGGTGGGACCTTTCAAACCGTAAACTTCGAGAATACATATGCAAGCGCTGTGCCTGCCTGTACCTATAATTTGCCGAGCGCGGGTGACAATCCCGCTGTCGTGCGGATTCAGAATGTTGGTGCAAGCAGCATGCAGGTTCGACTGCAGAACCCACCCAATTCTGCGTCTGTTACCAGCGGCACGGTTTACTGTACGATTGCCGAAGAAGGGGTCAATACGCTTTCTGATGGAAGGCGCATTCAGGCGCGGCGGGTAACGTCAACGGCCACGCACGGGAGATTTGTCCCATTGGGCCTTGGTCCTGGAACCATGCAGGACGTTTCAGGCCTGTTCACCGGCTTCACCACTCCCACCGTGCTTGGTCAGGTGATGACCTTCAACGATAGTGATTTTAGCGTTTTTCATGCCAACGATTGTGAAAACGTCGGCAATCCTCCTTATCTCTCCAATTTTGCGGATGGAATTTGCGTTACCAAAATGGTGGCAGAAGATGATTCGACGAGGGCCAATGAGACCCTCGGCATCATCGTTATCGAAAGTGGCACCGGCACCTATGACGGCATCACATACACCGCTGCGGTTGGGCCGGATACGGTTGTTGGAGTTAGCAATGGCGCGGTTAATTATGCGCTTGGCGGGACGTTTGAATTTGCAACCGCTACGCTTCTTGGGCTGGATGGCAATAACGGCGGCTGGGCAGTTTTCCTAGGTTCTGGTGCTGTAGGTGGCACAACGCTTTCACTTGCCATTGATGAAGATCAGATAGTCGATGCGGAACGTGTGCACATTACCGAAAACGTTGGGTATTTCGCGGCGCGGCGGTTGCCCTTGTTTACAGCAAGCAAGGCGGTAGATCGTCTTTCGATCGCCGAGACGTTGACCCTGAATTACACGATCACGTTAGAGAACACAGGCCAACTCGACCAGACCGGTGTCGTTCTGGATGATACATTGCCGGATGGCACAACGGGTACCGTCAACGGGCCAACGGAAAGCGGGACGGTCAACACTATTTTCGAAGCGGGGGAAATCTGGACCTACACTGTAAGTTATCCGGTAACACCTTCGGATATTTCTGCCGGAACGGATTTGATCAACACGGTTTCAGTGACCAGCGATCAATACACATCAGAGGGGTTTACGGATGAAACGTCATTCGCGACTACGATAATTGTGCCCGGTAATCCTTCGATCACAGTTACCAAGACTGCTGACAATGACACCAACGTTCCAGAAGGGGTAACCGTTACCTACACATATGTTGTGGTAAACACCGGCAATCAGTTCATCAGCAACATTACGTTGACGGATACCCATAATGGCTCCGGTCCGCCACCGGTTCCCACCAACGAAACGCTAAGCCTTGATGGTGGTGTGTCGGGAGATTCTACCGATGGAACGCCCAACGATGGTGTCTGGGATAGTCTGGCACCGGGCGATGAGGTGACGTTTACCGCAAATTATATTGTCACCCAAAATGATGTGGATACGCTGCAATAAACATGCTTTAAGGTGGAAAAAGAATACTTAACCTAACGGGAGGTTTCGGCGATGCGCTGGAAGGGTAGAAAACGCAGTTCCAATGTAAGTGATCAGCGCGGTGGCGGCGGTGGAATTGGATTGCCGGGTGGCATGCGCGGTGGCCGTGGCATGCGATTACCGACCAGCAGACGCCGTGGCGGCGGCATGGGCATCGGAACCATGATCATCATCGGTCTCGTGATGTGGTTCCTTGGCATGAACCCGCTTAAACTTCTCGGTGGTGGGCTTGGTGGCAGCTTGGGCGGCGGGTTCTCTCCAAACTTGCCATCGCCGCAAACCCAACAGACGCAGCGCACTCAGCCACGTGCTACAGATGATGAGGGCAAAGCATTTGTTGAAACCATTCTCGCGTCTACCGAAGATGTGTGGACCACAATCTTTGCGCAATATGGCAAGAATTACGTAAAACCTGAGTTAAACCTGTTTTCAGGCCAGGTGCGCTCCGCTTGCGGATTTGCCTCTGCTGCCTCTGGCCCGTTCTATTGCCCGGGTGACTCTGAGGTTTACATCGACCTGTCGTTCTATGAGCAGCTTGAGCGCGAGTTCGGAGCAGGCGGCGATTTCGCGCAAGCCTTCGTTCTGGCGCATGAAGTCGGACACCACGTTCAGAACGTCATTGGCGTGTTGCCGCAATTTAATCGCATGCGCCAATCCATGGGTAAGGTGGAAGCCAACAAGATGTCTGTGAAAGTCGAACTTCA
>CALLHT010000054.1 GCA_938009335.1 uncultured Rhizobiaceae group bacterium | reverse complement strand
GCGAATGGTTTTGCGAAACATCCATGAAAGCAAAAAAGCCACCGCGATGATGAAAATCGCGATGGCTAAGAAAAAAAGGATCGGGTCCAACGGACTGCCTAATTACTTGGCATTCGCCATTGCAACAGCCGTGTCTGACATGCGGTTGGAGAAGCCCCACTCGTTGTCATACCAAGTCAGGATGGAAACAAGGTTGCCGTCCATGACTTTTGTCTGGTCCATGTGGAAGATCGATGAATGCGGGTCATGGTTGAAGTCCATGGAAACCAGCGGCTCATCTGTATAGCCCAGAACGCCTTTCAACTCACCGTCCGCAGCCGCGCGGATAGCCGCGTTGATTTCTTCAGCCGTTGTATCGCGTTTAGCAACGAATTTAAGATCAACAACAGACACGTTTGGTGTTGGAACGCGAACAGAAATGCCATCCAGCTTGCCCATCAGGTCCGGCAATACCAAGCCAATTGCTTTTGCAGCACCCGTTGATGTCGGGATCATCGACATGGCAGCCGCGCGACCGCGGTACAGGTCTTTGTGCATGGTGTCGAGGGTAGGTTGGTCACCTGTGTATGAGTGAATGGTGGTCATCATGCCTTTTTCAATGCCAACCGCGTTGTGCAAGACGTGCGCAACGGGAGACAGGCAGTTTGTGGTGCATGATGCGTTTGAAACAACCGTGTCGCTTGCTTCCAACGTGTTGTGGTTCACACCGTAAACGATGGTTTTGACGTCATTGCCACCCGGTGCAGAGATCAGCACCTTCTTTGAACCGTTTTCAAGATGCTGGCTTGCGCCGTCTTTGCTGGCAAAAAAGCCGGTACACTCTAGCGCAATATCAACATCGCCCCAAGGTAGAGCCTTCGGATCGCGTTCAGCGGTCACCTTGATCGGGCCTTGGCCTACATCAATGGTGTCGCCGTCTACAGTAACGGTGCCCGGAAAACGGCCATGCACTGAATCATAGCGCATCAGGTGAGCGTTTGTTTCTACAGGGCCAAGATCGTTGATCGCAACAACTTGAATGTCTGTACGACCAGACTCGATGATTGCACGCAATACGTTACGGCCAATGCGGCCAAATCCGTTAATACCGACTTTTACAGTCATTTACTTCTTCTCCGTCTCAAGTCACGCGTCGTCTTCTGCGACGGCGCTTTCCAGTTTCGCGTTGGCAGCTGAAACAATTGCCTCTGCGGTTATTCCAAAATGTTCAAACAAGTCGCCCGCTGGTGCAGAAGCGCCGAACGAGTTCATACCGATAAACACGCCATCATTTCCGATAAACTGTTCCCAACCCATCTTAATGGCGGCTTCAACTCCGATTTTTATCGGAGCATCACCTATGATCGAGTTACGATAATCTTCTGATTGTGCGTTGAACAGTTCAAAGCATGGAACAGACACAACGCGTGTTGGTGTTCCCGCTTCTTCGAGTTCTTCTTGAGCTGCGAGTGCCAGCTCTACTTCTGAGCCGGATGCAAAGATCGATACTTTTGCTTCACTAGATGCTGCGGAAAGTTCATAGGCGCCCATCGCACAAAGGTTTTCATCTGTGTGCTCGAGCCGCACTGCGGGAAGACCCTGACGGGTTAGTGCAATTGCGCTTGGTGTTTTTTGCGCTTCAAGGGCCAGCTGCCAGCATTCGGCGGTTTCGATTGTGTCAGCTGGGCGGAAAACATGAAGGTTCGGGATCGCACGAAGTGCAGCCATATGTTCAACCGGCTGGTGGGTCGGGCCGTCTTCTCCAAGACCAATCGAGTCATGGGTTAGAACATGAATGACGCGAATGCCCATGAGTGCTGCAAGGCGAATGGAAGGGCGGCAATAGTCTGAGAAAATCAGGAACCCACCCGAATATGGGATCATGCCGCCGTGAAGTGCCATGCCGTTCATTGCTGCCGCCATGCCATGTTCGCGGATGCCGTAGTGGACAAAACGTCCGCCATAGTTTGAAGCGTCGAGCACTTCAGTCTGGCTTGTTTTGGTGTTGTTGGATCCTGTCAGATCGGCTGAGCCGCCAATGGTTTCTGGAACGGCTTCGTTGATCACTTCGAGAATCGCTTGAGAGGATTGACGCGTCGCCATTTTCGGCTGCTCTTTTGCAAGCTTCTTTTTGAGCTTGTTGATGGCGTTGCCAATATCCGTTGGCAGATCGCCACGCATGCGGCGTTCGAACTCGCCTTTAAGCTCTGAATCAAGATCGCTATAACGTTTTTCCCAAGCCTTATGCTCTTTACAGCAATTAAGACCCGCAACACGCCACGCATCCAGCACGTCTTCCGGTACTTTGAATGGCTCGCATTCCCAGTTGAGCGCTTCGCGGGTGAGAGCAATCTCTTCATCGCCCAGCGGAGCGCCGTGGGCTTTCGAAGTGCCAGCGCGATTTGGAGAACCAAAGCCGATCGTCGTCTTACAAGAGATCATAGTTGGCCTGTCGCTGGCCTGCGCTTTTTCGATCGCTTCTGCAATCTCTTCATGGTTGTGGCCATCGATGTGGATGGTTTTCCAACCCGATGCTTTAAAGCGGGCAATTTGATCTGTTGAATCTGTAAGAGAAACCGGACCATCAATTGAGATTGAATTGTTGTCCCAGAAGACGATCAGTTTGTTCAGTTTCAGGTGACCCGCCATGGTGATGGCTTCCTGGCTGATGCCTTCCATTAGGCAGCCATCGCCTGCAAGGCAATAGGTATAGTGATTGCAAAGATCATCACCAAATTCGGCATTCATCTTGCGCTCGGCCAGTGCCATGCCAACTGCATTTGCAATGCCTTGGCCCAGAGGACCCGTTGTTGTCTCAATTCCTGCTGCATGGCCGTATTCCGGGTGACCGGCAGTATTTGAACCCAATTGGCGGAAGTTCTTGATCTGCTCGATATCCATATCCTCGTATCCCAGAAGATAGAGGAGCGAGTATAGCAACATCGAGCCATGGCCAGCTGATAGCACGAAGCGGTCACGATCAGGCCAATGTGGGTGTTTGGCGTCAAAATTCATATATTTTGAGAACAGGACGGTTACAATATCCGCTGCGCCCATGGGCAGGCCCGGGTGGCCTGAATTTGCTGCCTGAACGGCATCGATTGACAAAAAGCGAATGGCATTCGCCATATCATTGAGAGAATTCTTGCTGGACATGATTACTCGCTGGGTAGGGATGCCGATTTAAGACTGGATTTTGCCGCAAAAAATGCGTTGAATTTATGTGGCGAACTCATATTCAGATGGATCGTCAGAGTCAATGGAGCCAGTTGTCAAATCCCAGCTATTCAAGGTAGCGCTTGTAAACATTCGTTTGGGGGAAAACGTTGCACTAACTTGACTGTCTCTTAAAGCAGCGTGATAACTCTACCGATCTAAACCGTTGTTTGCCAGTTGATTCGGATTTTTCATGGGGCGATTGGAAATTTCTGTGTCAGGCTGGACGTTCATAATTCAGCATGAGCTTGAGTTCGTAAATGCCAGAAAGTAATCCACTTGCCCCTGCCATGGAACGCCTAAATAAGGCTGTTCAAAATCTCGACAAAATGGTCGATGCACGTATGGAACGCGAATCTGCATTAGGTGATGCAGAGGCTGAGGTTCAGCGCATGGGAGCAGATCGGACGCGATTAGCTGAATCGCTGGATCAGGCACAAGAGCGTTCACAACAATTAGAGCACGTTAATAAGGAAGTATCGCGCCGCCTTGTTGATGCCATGGAAGCCATCAAAAACGTCATTGAAAGACAAAAACAGCAGTAATTGGAATCGTAGCGTGCCATCCATCAATGTAACCATTAACGGCAAGAATTATCGAATGGCTTGTGATGACGGGCAAGAGCCGCACCTCGAAATGCTTGCGGCCGAATTTGATGGCTATGTGAATAACCTCAAAGGCTCGTTTGGTGAAATTGGTGACCAGCGCCTGACCGTTATGGCAGGTGTTATGGTTACGGATGAAATGCTGGAACTCAAAAAGCGCGTAGAAGCTCTTGAGCAAACCGTATCGACTTTGAAAGAAAATGGCGCGCTTCAGTCCCGCGAAAAGCAAGCGGGTGATGATGAACTTGCGAAGTCTATTGAAGGCATCGCGAAGATGATTGAAGGCCTAAACAAGAAGCTGGGTGTGTAGACACTTCTAGCGTAGGTTTGCTTTAAACCAATTGATCATTCGGCGTCTTGCGTCTGATCTTGCTTTTGGATTTCCGCCAATTGTGTGCCCTTTATAGGTTTGCACTGCGAGGTTGAGATCAAACGAGTGCTTGGCGTCTGTGTAAGTGACCACTTCAAGATTTCCACCCGGTTTGTCTTTTGCAACGCATTTGGCGGGTGGTGTCCAGTCATCCTCCTCTCCGGACAGAACAAGAAGCGGCACTTTAGGTTTTGCTGAAACAACCCCGCACCAAGGATAATAGGCAACAACGGCTCTTAGGCCCATGAATGTATTGTTTGCCAGCAATGAAACCACGCTGCCGCCATTGCTTTGTCCCATAATAAAGATATTGGTAGGATCGGACAGGTTTTCAGTCACCAAAAGCCGGACTGCGTCTCGCACATCTTTCTGGCGATATGATCTGGCATCTGATAGCCGTCGAATTGTGGAACAAACCCAACCGCCAGATATGTTGCGTGGACCAAAACTATCGAGAATGAGCGTTGAGAAGCCAGCGCTGTTCAGGGCGGATGCATGTGCGCGCAGGCTTGATCTGACTGCACCGCGTAATCCGCCGCAACCATGCAAAAGGATAACAGTAGGGCGTTGGGTCCCCGCCGATTTGAATTCACCTGTAAGCGTTACGTTCTTGCCGCCGAAACTGGAGCTTGCTGGAAAGCTAAGGGTTTTTGCCACCGCAGGTGACACAAGCAGGCAAAGCATCGCTGTGAATATCATAAGTGTGCGTATGGAGTGGGTCATCGGAATGACCCTAGCCAAAACCACCCAAACTGCCTATATGTTTTTCAGCGTTCCTGCCTGGTTTGACAGACGCACAATTCCCGGGGCCTTACCGATCTCATAGGGAACTGTCCCTGACCTCGCTCGTGGGCTTGGTCACACGGTGCCCACCTACATTGTAGGTTCCCGGGATCGTAAAACGATCATCTTTCCAGGTGGTGCGCAGCTTTATGGGGAGACAATGAGCAAACAAGACGAAAAAGCGGCTTTGCGCAAAGAAGCATTGGCGAAGCGCGATGCGTTGCCAATTGATCAGCGTATCGAGAAGAGCCTTGCCGCAGCTGAACATGGCGCCGCAGCAATCCAGTTTGATCCCGGCACGATCGTTTCGGGCTTTTTCCCCATCCGATCTGAAATAGACCCGCGTCCATTGATGGACATGTTGCGCGAGAAAGGCGCTCGATTGTGTCTGCCCGTGGTGATGGATAAAACAACCATCGTGTTTCGCGAATTGCTTCGCACTGCAGAACTGGTCGATACGGGTTTCGGTACACGCGGACCGGGGCCAGAGGCGAAAGTGCTTGATCCGGAACTCCTAATCATGCCGCTTTCTGTCTTTGATCACCATGGAGGCCGGATCGGCTATGGTGCGGGGCATTATGATCGCGCAATTAGCAAAATTTTGGATAAGGGCATGGCTCCCAAACTCTATGGTATGGCCTTTGATTGCCAGCACCAGACCCGGGTTCCAGTCGAGCCGCATGATCAGCCCTTGAACGGAATGATCACCGAAAGTGGATATTTCGAGGCAGCGCAATGAGGCTTTTGTTCTTAGGCGATATGGTTGGCCGCGGTGGGCGCGAAGCTGTCTATGAGAAATTGCCAGGCTTGATTGAGAGCCAAAAGGCGGATTTTGTCATCGTCAATGGCGAGAATGCCGCTGGC
>CALLHT010000053.1 GCA_938009335.1 uncultured Rhizobiaceae group bacterium | reverse complement strand
GGTTGAAACATTAACTGAATCAGTTTGCCAGTCGAACAATACCCACCAATGCCAAGTTCTGGAATTACGCCATAGGGCGAAACCATTACCAAAATATCCAAGGGTTGAATTGGAAGCACTTTGTTGGTGCGCTCCAGAGTTGCCAAAATTGTTGCTTTAATCTGGTCCGCGTGTCCCTGAAGCTGATCTTCCACATTTGCAATATGAATATTCCATGCCATGGGTGGATGTTATGCTGAACCCAGTTCCTCAGCAAGCATTTCAAGTTCCAGCCACTCTTCTTCCTTTTCAGAGAGAAGCGTTTCACGTTTGCCCAGTTCTTCGGCCCAAGTGTTGAACTTCTTCGGGTCCTCATCATAGAGGCCCGGCTTTGCCAGTGCCTGTTTCAGTTTGCCGATCTCAAACTCAAGGCGTTCAATTTCCTTGGGCAGGGTTTCCAACGCGTGTTGCTGTTTGAAACTGAGCTTTGAAGCGGTTTCCTTTTTCGGCGCGGCAGGTTTTGATTTAGCTTTTGACTTAGGTTTTTCCGGCTTTGCCTCTCGCTTGGGCGCATCGCCACGTTGGGCTAGCATGTCTGAATAGCCACCCGCATATTCGTTCCATCGACCCTTGCCTTCACTCACCAGAACGGAGGTGCAAACGCGATCCAGAAAATCACGGTCGTGGCTCACGAGCAAAACGGTTCCCGGATAGTCTGCTATAAACTCCTGAAGCAAATCGAGGGTCTCTAAGTCAAGATCGTTGGTCGGTTCATCGAGTACTAAAAAGTTGGATGGTGTACGAAGGCCACGGGCAAGCGTAAGGCGCGCGCGTTCGCCACCAGACAGCGCATGAATGGGAGTGCGGGCCTGTTCCGGTAGGAACAAGAAATCCTGCATATATGAGTAGACGTATTTGGTCTCTTCACCGATGACGACTTGATCGCCGCGTCCATCGGTAAGTGCATCTTTGAGGGTCCAGTCCGGCTCCAACGTTTCGCGCTTCTGGTCAATCACCAAAGCTTCGAGGTTTGCGCCCAGTTTGACCTTGCCATCATCCGGCTCAAGATCGCCTGTGATCAGCTTCACCAATGTCGTTTTGCCCGAACCATTGGGGCCGACAATGCCCAAACGATCCCCGCGTGACATAATCAGGGAGAGATCCTTAACGATGTCGAGATCGCCAAATTTTTTGGAGATTGAAAAGAGCTTTGCGACAAGTTTGCCGGAAGATTCGGTCTCCGCCATCGTAATGTTGACGCCGCCTTGAACTTTGCGTTCTGAGGCTTTCGTCTCGCGTAAGCCAGCGAGTTCGCGAACACGGCGCATGTTGCGCTTACGGCGACCGGAAACGCCATGCGTGATCCAATGTTCTTCGCGAACGATTTTGCGGGAGAGTTTGTGGCGGTCGATCACTTCTTGCTCCAGCACTTCATCGCGCCAGTCTTCAAAGGCGCCGAAACCCTTGTTCAAAACACGGGATTGGCCGCGATCCATCCAAACAGTTTGGCGTGACAGATTTTCCAAAAACCGCCTGTCATGGCTGATGAGCACAAGGGCTGAACGAATGGTGCGAAGCCGCTGTTCTAGCCATTCAATAACGCTGAGATCCAAATGGTTGGTCGGTTCGTCCAGAAACAGAATATCAGGATCGCACGCAAGCGCACGGGCCAATGCGGCACGTCTTGCTTCGCCGCCTGAGAGATTTTGGGTGTCTTGGTTAGGTGAAAGATCGAGTTCCTCGATGAGCATGCGCGCCTGATACGGGTCATCTTGTGGTCCAAGGCCTGCAAGAACATAATCCTCAATTGTTTTGAAGCCTGCCAGGTCCGGGTCTTGTGGCAAGTAATGTAGTGTGGTGCCCGGTTGCACAAACCGTTCGCCCTTGTCTGCTTCCACGATCCCTGCAGCGATTTTCATCAACGTAGATTTGCCTGACCCATTTCTGCCGACAAGACAAATCCGATCATTGGGGTGAATGCTCAGATCAGCGCCTTCCAGAAGCGGTGTACCGCCGAAGGTCAGATGAATTTGGTCAAGAAAGAGAATGGGAGCTGCCATGGGCGCAGGGTTAAATCTGTCCTCGCCAAGTTGCAAGCAGAAACCTCAATTTGGGTTATCAGCCTCATTTTCCGCAAAATATAAACAGATTTACCGCGACAAACTGCCATTTTTTGCCAAAGCAACTAGACACCATATAAAGAGAGGAATAGAACGCCGATCAACATGGTTTCTTGACGGGATTCTGTGCCTTTATTCGTGAAAACGGTATATTCGCGCTTTCCCGTTGTCAGCAGAAAGGAATATGCTCGTGGCTGGTAAGAAAACGCCTGGTGCTCCAGAGCCTACCCGCAGGGATTTTCTCTATATCGCAACTGGTGCAATGGGTGCCGTTGGTGCAGCAGGGGCTGCATGGCCTTTGGTTAATCAAATGGCACCTGATGCTTCAACACGCGCGCTCGCGTCGATTGAGGTGGATGTTTCCGCAATAGAGCCTGGTCAGGCGATTACGGTGAAATGGCGCGGTAAGCCAGTCTTCATCCGTAACAGGACTGAGCAAGAGATCGAAGAGGCGAAAGCGGTTGCTGAAGCTGATTTGAAAGATCCGGTCGCAAGAAACGACAATCTTGCCGGAACAGACCCTGCAACAGACGTGAACCGCTCTGCCGGTGAAGGCAAAGAGAACTGGATCGTCATGATCGGCTCTTGTACGCACCTTGGCTGTGTTCCAGTTGGTCTTGCTGGTGATTTCGGTGGCTGGTTCTGCCCATGTCATGGTTCTCACTACGATACTGCTGGCCGCATCCGTAAAGGTCCGGCTCCGGAAAACCTTCTCATCCCACCGTTTGAATTCGTTTCAGACGATACAATTAAAATCGGCTAGGAAAGGATAAAATCATGAGTGGTGGACATTCAGAATACGTACCTGGCAATGGCGTTTCGAAGTGGCTCGACGAGCGTCTTCCTTTGCCTCGCATGGTCTATGACAGCTTTATTGCTTATCCGGTTCCTCGCAACCTGAACAGCTGGTACACATTCGGCGCGATTTTGATGGTCATGTTGATCGTCATGATCCTGACCGGTGTAACGCTTGCAATGAACTATGCGGCGTCAACTCAGCTTGCATTCGATAGCGTTGAGCACATCGAGCGTAACGTGAACTATGGCTGGTTGCTTCGTTCTATCCACGCCAATGGCGCGTCGATGTTCTTCATTGCCGTTTATATTCACATGTTCCGTGGCATGTATTACGGCTCTTACAAGGCACCGCGTGAGGTATTATGGATCCTCGGCGTGTTGATTTTCCTTCTGATGATGGCAACAGCCTTTATGGGCTACGTGCTTCCTTGGGGCCAAATGAGCTTCTGGGGTGCGACCGTTATCACTGGTTTCTTCTCCGCAATTCCGCTGATTGGGCCTGGCCTGCAGGAATGGTTGTTGGGCGGTTTTGCGGTTGATAACGCGACGCTGAACCGGTTCTTCTCGCTTCATTATCTTCTTCCATTCATGATCCTGGGCGTGGTTATCCTTCACGTTTGGGCATTGCACGTGACTGGCCAGACGAACCCGACCGGTGTTGAAGTGAAAAACATGAAGAAGGAAACCGTGCCGTTTACACCATTCGCAACCATCAAGGATGCGCTGGCTGTGGCATTGTTCTTCATTCTCTTCTCATGGTTTGTGTTCTACCTGCCGGATTTTCTCGGTCACCCTGATAACTATATCAAGGCTGATCCGCTGAAGACGCCTGCACACATCGTTCCTGAATGGTACTTCTTGCCGTTCTACGCGATCCTGCGCGCGATCACG
>CALLHT010000052.1 GCA_938009335.1 uncultured Rhizobiaceae group bacterium | reverse complement strand
GGATCAGCGCCACCGCTTGCCTGTGCAATCGTATCCGCCACATCGCCGGGAGCCAGATGCAGCATTGAAAAATTCAACACCAGCACTGCGATCAACAGGCCAATCGCATAAAGTGAGCGGATAAACGTTGCTCTTAAAATGTTCAACGGGTGGCTTCCGTTCAATCAGCAAGGAAAAGAAGACGCGGCGAAAAGAAACGCCGCGTCATTTGAAGTTACTTCAAATAGGTTTTGTCCATTGGAGAACTGGTAGACCAGATACCCAAAGGCGGATTTCCCACCTTGTCGCTATACACTGTGTGATATGGCAGCGTGTTCATGAAGTAGATCGGAAGCTCATCTGCCACAATCTGCTGAAACTCCTTATAAAGTGCTTTGCGCTTTTCAGGATCGGTTTCCTTACCAGCCAACTCCAGCAACTCGTCTACGCGAGCGTTAGAATAGCCCTGCGTGTTCGACCAGACACCTTTGGCGATGTTGGACGTGAGATAAGTACGGTGCACGCCAATCACCGGGTCACCCCAGTTAAAGACCGTATCCCAGCTCATATCATAGTCCATCGTACCCATGCGCTTGGCCCAAGTCGGGAAATCCGCACTTGCACGAACCGTTACGTTAATACCCACTTTCTTCAAAGCAGCTTTCACATATTCAACCTGTGGCTTCACGTCTTTCCAACCGAAATCAACGGTCAGATCAAAACGATTACCATCACCATCTTTTGCAAAGCCTGCTTCATCAAGAAGCGCATTTGCCTTGTCGAGGTCCAGATCATATTCCGGCACATCAGCATTGTAGAATGGACTGTCCGGGTGAATGCCGGTCGCAGCATTTGCTGCCGTGCCACGCATGATTGCCTTATGCACAAAGTTCTTGTCGATCGCATGCGCAATCGCCTGACGCACACGCTTATCTTTCAATGGGCCTTTTGTGGTGTTCATTGCAAGCCAGTCAATCGGGCCAATCGCACCATAGCCCTGAGGGGTAACCGTCAGGCCGGAAGCTTTTTTCAGACGGTTGATGTTTTGCGGAACAACCTCAAACGCACCGAACTGAACCTCACCATTTTCATAGGCAATCGTTCGTGCAGCCGGATCTGGAATAATGCGCAGAACCATTTTGTCGAGATACGGACGACCATCGATGAAGTAATCATCAAAGCGCTCCATGATGACATGCTCGCCACTCTTATACTCGACCAGTTTGAACGGCCCTGAACCCACAACATCTGTTGTGTTTCTCGGATGGGTCTTGGCATCCTGACCGTCGCCATACACATGCTTAGGAATGATCGCCATCAACTGGCTCGACATCGCTAGCATCAATGCCGGATGTGGCTTGGAAAGTTTCAGAACAGCCGTATGCGCGTCCGGTGTTTCAACAGTTTCTACCGGCGCAAACATCGCCTTGAACGGATGGTTTGCTTTTATCGTATCAATAGAGAACGCAACATCTTCCGATGTGATTGGTTTACCGTCATGGAATTTTGCATTCTTGACGAGGTTGAGCGTAACCGTCAGACCATCATCACTGATGTTCCAGCTTTCCGCCAAGTATGGCTGCGGTGTCCAATCATCGTCATAACGAAGCGGCGCTGCAAAAAGCTGCGTTCCTGGAAATCCCGTTACGATACCGGATTGCACGGCAGGATTCAGATTTCTGACATTCGTGCCAATGGCTGCAACCAGTGTGCCACCACGCTTCGGCTCTTCGGCCACCACCGATGTTGCCAGCATGGTTGATGCGGCAACGGCAAGCAGTAGATTCTTTACAAGTGACTTCATAATTATTCCTCCCTTGGCGCTGAACTCCTCCCAGAATTCCTCGGAACGCCACCTCACATACAATCAGATAAAAAAAGGATGCACAACACAAATTGGTTGACCTGCGTAGCCCGAGTGCCAAAATGATTTTGTTTTTCAAGGGGAACCAAAGGTGTGCATGATATGATCAAGATCTTCAAAGCCAAAAAAATCCTGACCATGAACCCGGCGCAACCCGAAGCGGAATACGTTGCTGTTCGTTATGGTACGATATTAGGCGCAGGCTCTCTGGACGCGCTCAAAGGCTGGGGGGAGCATGAGATTGACGAAACCTTCGCGGACAAAGTCATCATGCCGGGCTTTGTTGAAGGCCATGCGCATACGATGGAGGGCACGCTATGGCGCCATGTCTATTGCGGATATTTCGACCGCATGGACCCGGATGGCAAAATCTGGCCTGGCATCAAAAGCAAAGAAGGCGTTCTGGAGCGGCTGAAGGAAGCTGAACAACAACTGGATGATCCTGATACCCCCCTGCCCGGCTGGCAGCTGGACCCGATTTATTTTGATAATGTTCGCATCACCCGACAAGATTTGGACGAAGTTTCAAGCACACGACCCATCGGCGTTCTGCATGCTTCCGGGCATATTATGAATGTGAATTCCAAGGCTTTGGAACTGGGTGGCTTTTTAAAACCTGGCCTTAATCATCCGGGCATTCCCCTTGGCAAAGATGGCCTTCCAGAGGGCGAATTGCGCGGGCCAGATGTCATGACTCCGGTTGGCATTCATGTGGGTTTTGGGCGCGATATGCTCGATTGCGACGAACGCGGGTTGCGCGATTTTGGCAAACTCTGCGTGCGGGCAGGTGTCACAACGGTCACGGATCTGGCTGCGCGGTTGCAGGAAGATTCAGTCGACATGATGCTCAGAATTACGGGCGAAGATCGCTTTCCAGCATGCGTTGTGCCACTGCGCTTTTTCCATGGGCTAACGCCAAAGGAGTTGGTTGACCACGCCGAAAGCCTTTTGGGTCAATCAACGCAACGACTACGCTTAGGCCGTATTAAGATTGTCAGTGACGGCTCTATTCAAGGTTTCACTGCCAGAATGCGTGCACCCGGATATTATAACGGCGCGCCCAATGGCCTTTGGTATGTTGCTCCCGATCAAATGGCTGAGATATATGATCTCGCACTTGAACGCGGCCTTCAGGTTCACACCCATACCAATGGCGATGAAGCAACACAGCTTGCAATTGAAACGCTCGAAAACGCGTTGAAGAAACATCCCGTTCCTAACCATCGCTTCACGCTTCAACATTGCCAGTTGGCCGATGCGGCCCAACTACGCCGCATGGCGGGGCTTGGCATGTGCGTCAACTTCTTCTCAAATCACACCTTCTATTGGGGTGACGAGCATTATCGTCTGACGGTCGGCCCTGAACGCGCGGAACGCATGAACGCCTGCGCCAGCGCCTTAGAGAATGGCATTCCAATGGCAATCCACTCAGACGCACCAATCACTCCCCTCGGCCCGCTCTTTACGGCATGGTGCGCGGTTAATCGCATTACCGCATCTGGCCGCGTGCAAGGCGCACATGAGCGAATCTCCGTTGAAGACGCGCTGCGCACGATCACACTTGGCGCTGCCTACACGTTGAAAATGGATGGTGAGGTCGGCTCCATCGAGGCTGGAAAACGGGCTGACTTTGCGATTCTGGAAGACGATCCAACGACAGTTGACCCAATGGCTTTGAAAGATGTTCCCGTGTGGGGCACGGTTCAAGGTGGCCGAATTTTCTCGACCGCTGATCTATAAAGCCTCATGAATACACCGGACAAAACAGACCAGCCCATCACCATAATTGGCGGATATCTGGGCGCCGGTAAGACCACCCTGGTCAATCACCTCTTGCGCAATGCCAACGGTTTGAAGCTTGCGATCTTGGTCAATGAATTTGGCGAACTTCCCATCGATGCAGACCTAATCGAAGCCGAAGACGACAATCTGATCAGCCTTGCTGGTGGGTGCATTTGTTGCAGCTACGGAAATGATATGGTTGCAGCCTTGATGGAACTTTCTCAAATGCATCCAAAGCCGGACCATGTCGTCGTTGAAGCCAGCGGGGTGGCAATTCCAGGTTCGATTGCAGGCTCTGTATCCTTCCTCGATGGTTTCTCATTGGATGGAATCCTAACCTTGGTCGATGCATATACACTTTTGGAGAAAGCCTCGGATACATATTTGTCAGACACCATTCTCAGGCAACTTTCTGACAGCAATATTATATTGTTGAACAAAGTGGACTTGATTGGAGCACCGGCTCTGGAAGAGGTTCAAAATTGGATTGCTGAACACGCACCTCAAGCACAAATCATTCAAACCCAGAATGCCAAAGTTCCGCTAGCGGTGGCTCTACAGCGCCACGACAGTTTTTCAACAGAACACGCATCTTCACAAGTCCAGCACATCGAAGGGTTTGAAACAGAGTTTCTATCCATTGAAAAGCCAGTCGACGCATATTCTTATGGCACTAAGCTTATCGCCAAACATCCTCATCTGGTCCGCGCAAAGGGTTTTGTGCGCGATGTGTCCGGTATGATGAAAACCATTCAGATCGTGGGTAAGCGTTTAGACATTCACGACGCGCCTCAGGGAGTAAAACAAGGCATAGTCTTGATATCGCAGAAGAATATACCATCTATGTAAGGGTACTTTCTGGAATTCAGCTATCATTTATTGTTGATGCTGTTTACTGTAGGGTTCAGGCAGAATGGGGGTTCTGATGGAAAGTAAGGCTGGCAAACCTTTGCGTTTATCAGTATCCGGTGGGCTACGGTTGTTTACTTCAACCGGCGATGAAGTGCGTCTGCCACTCAATCGCGACCACGCTACCCTCGCCTATCTCGCATTTTCTGATACATCGAACACGAAGCGATCCAAAATCGCCGGGATGTTATGGAGCGAGAAAGACGATAAGAATGCATTGACATCTTTCCGTCAGGTGGCACTTCATCTTACCAACTTCTCTGCCGACTACGCGCCGGGTTTTGTTGAGACAACAAAGTTCACCATCAAGCTGGATCGTTCGATATTTACCAGCGAGTTGGATATTCTCAATGAACCTGTTTCCAATGAAAACTCTCCAGACTTCGCTGTAATTCCAGAACCCAATCAGATGTTGGAAGATCTAGATGGAACCGACGAAGTCTTCGATGAGTGGTTGAGAAGTTGGAGAGTGGAAACAGGGCAAAAGCTTCGCGCTGCTTTGGAGAAAACCCTTTCCAATGTAGAATTGAATGCGAGCATTCGAAACGATGCTGCAAAAGCGCTTGCGCGAATTGAGCCAGCCAATGAAGTCGCTGCCCGTCATCTTATCGAGGTAGAGTTCAACAATAAAAACGCAGCAGGCATGATCAGAGTGTATCAGCGTTTATGGGATGCACTCGCAGAAGATTGGGATGAAGAACCTTCCGCCGACTTACAGGAATTTTTTGTCGAAAAGCGCATTGCTCTTGGAGAAGTTTCTGCACCCACTGACCAAGCAAGATACCGGGTCGATTCCAATTCTGTAAAAGGAAGACGAGAACTTCTGACAGTTCTTGTGGCACGCATTGTACCCAGCAGCAATTCTTCGCTGATTGATCTTGAAGAATTTGAAGAACGCACTGGTGTTCAAAAACGCTTTGTCATCAAAAAACTGGAAGAGTATGGCGGCATTACATCCACTGGTGTCGGTGGAGAAATCTTTGGCGTCTTCGGCGCGACCTCTACCGAAGAAGACGATATCCAGAAAGCACTCGATGCAGCCTTGGAAATCGAAACGGCTTTAGAATCAGAAAACCAGAAAAGCTCTGCCGGACTGAAATTCTCATACCGGATTGGCATTGATACTGGGGTTGTTTACCTCAGAATTTCTGAGGATCGAACAATTCTTTACGATGTCTTTGGTCCACCAATTTCAAACGCGCTTGAACTCTCCCGCCGCCCTGACGGGCCGTATATTTTGGCAACGGAACTATCGGTTCGCAGGCTACACTCCCAGTTCTCGTTTGCGGAGCAACCCTCAGTTGGAAGCAACGGAGAGCGGGTTCCTGTTCAGGCGTTGCTTGGGAAACAGGGTGCTTCATTTTTACTAAGCGGCGAAGCTTGGCATTCACAAGACACATTTGTGGGCCGCACCAGCTTTATGTCTGACATTGAGGCCAGTTGGAAATCCGCTCAGAAAAGGCAACTTGAACGCGTCGTGGTTATGGGTGAACCAGGCGTCGGGAAAACGCGGCTCGTCACCGAGTTTATTCGTCAGAAGATTGAACCCGGCCAAGATGTGCACTTTGTGCGATGCAGACGCCAAGACCGAAGCGCGCCTTTGGAGTCGATGTATGCGCTCGATCAGAGTCTTAATGGCAATGGCGCAGAAGATGTTGGAGGCGCGCCTGCAAAGCTTGAAGCAAGACTGATTAACGCGCTTTCGCAACGACAGATAATTGTCATTTTTGATGACTGGCAGTGGGCAGATGACGCCTCGCGGTCGATGCTGGGCAAGTTCATTGCTACGTTACAAGATCATCCAATCCTGTTTTTGTTCACCATCCGCGGCAGCACCATAACTGACGAAAACCTGTTTGATGTGAAACCCATATCCATTTCCAACATGAATATGGATGAAGTGATTGAAATTGCCGAGAAGCTTCTTGGCTGGAGACCGGAAGCGAAGCGTCGGCAATACATCTACAACAAGTCCGGCGGCAACCCGTTCTTTATTGAGGAGATTTGCCGAACATTCCTGAACAATCTGGCGGATGATCCCGATGATCTTACCGGAGATGATCTACCGGGCAGCATGCAAGCCATGATGGTTTCACGCTTTGAAGGTCTTGATACGGATCTACAAAAGATTGTTAAGGCGACCGCAATCTACGGCGACGGACTGAGTTTCAGTCTGCTCGAAAAGATACTTGGCCAAACAATCGACGAACGCAAGCTCACCTACCTTGTCGAGATTGGGTTGCTTGCTTCGCGGTCCACAGGTGATCCGCTCTATTTCAAGCACGGCATAACGTTTGACATCATATACAATACCATTGGCTTGGCAGAACGAAGAAGCCTTCATGCACAGTTTGCATCGGAACTCGAAGCGGGTGTTGGCGCTGCCGGATTAGATGAAATCTCAGAGCAACTTGCCTTTCACTACCGTGGAGCGGGTGAGTTTGAAAAAGCCGTAATCCACGCGATTAGAGCCGGAGACAAAGCATTAAAACTATCATCATTGGATAGTGCCAAAGCGCAGTATACTTCCGCCCTTGATTTGATCGATCAGTGTGAGCCGAGTGAAGATAACCGCAGACGTTGGTTAAACGTCGCCATGCGCTGGGGATTACCATGCATCTATGCACCGGCGCGTGATCAAATTCCTGTTCTTCAAAAAGCGGTGCAGATTGCCCGCGAATTCAATGACACAATTGCTATGGCGGTCGTGAACCATTGGATCGGCTATATCCAGCTGGTAATCGGGGATCACTCCGACGCGATCAAAGTCCTCACCATAGCGGAGGATTTGGCGCGCATCGGAAATCACGCACGTCTTGAATCGGATATTATCGCAACACGGGGCTTTGCCCATGCAGGCCGTTGCGACTATGTGCGTGCAACCCGTGATATTGAGATTGCATTGGCGGCAAAAGACCAAAACCCCGGCAATGGACAAAACGCGCCGGTGTTCTCTTCTTACGCGCGGGCCACGTTGGCTGTGGTAAAATCAGATCAAGGCGATTTCAAAACTGCTCATGAAATGATTGCTTTCGCGTTAGATCGGGTTAAGCGCTTCAACCATGAGATAGAAAGTTCCATCTGCAATATGGGTTCCGCAATATTGCTGTGGCAAGGCCGATGGCCAGAAGCTTTGGACCTTTCGCATCGTTCCTGCAAACGGTCTGAAATTGTAAACTCTCCATACCTGATCAATATGGCCCGCAGCCTTTATGGATATTCCAGATGGCGCGATAGCGGTGATACCACTGGGATTGATATCCTGTGCGCATCTGCAGAACGCCTTTGGACCACCCAAATGCGATTTTACATTTCTTTCTGTTATGGTTGGGTATCCGATGCCTGTGCAAATTCAGACCGTCGAACTGAAGCGTATGCTGCAGCAGAACGGACTTTAGAGCTTGCAAAATTTGGCGACCCTATAGGCGCAGCCATGGCCTGCAGAAGCTTGGCAATGCTGACAGCAAGCGAACCCAATTCGTCACCTGACGATCAGTTCGAGAAAGCATCCTTACATTTAGACGCAGCCATCAATTTTGCCAATCATCGGAACTCGGTTCACGAAAAGGCGGTTACTGCCCTGCACCGGGCCAGGCTCAATGCCGTTTTTGGAAAACCGGATCAAGCTCTGGAAGCAATCGATGAAACCGTACCGCAACTAAGAACCCTCGACATGCAGTGGCATCATGAACGAGCCGAGCATATGCAAAACGAAATTCAGTCGGGAAGATTTATCAACGACCCGTCACGCATAACCGAATTTCTGCTGTAAGACGCTAGGTTCTGTTTACAGACTTCTATTCGACTCTCAGGGTAATCGGCCCTTCCGCCCTCAATCTCCCGCTTTTGAAAATTGCTGCCAGAACACCGTATATCGTGAACAGACCGATCTTTTTGCCAGGACACGCATGCAGAGGCTGTTGTGTCTTGGTGTCGAAATAATCACCGCCAAAGAGCAGGGTATCCACACCACGGTTATCGGCTATCGCAGAACCAATACCAACGGTTATCTTTCTGTCTGCAGCAACGGACGTGTTGCCTAAGTTTACCTTATCAACCGTTTTACGATGCAATAAATCAGGGCTAGGACTGCTACGCATGCCGTCCAACACCCATTGCTCAAGTGCTGCTTCCGCACTTTTGGCGTTCAGCGTGGCCGTTTGAGATAGAAAATCCTGCTGGACACGCCAAAGGTCTTTGTTCGCAATCCAGTCAGAAATCACAGACATGAAACTCCCCGGCGTTGGGCCAACAAACCCAAAGGTCACACCAGCAAGCGCTTCTCCAATTTTCTTATCACTCCAGTGTTTCGGGTCTTTCTTCTGCGCTGCTTTCAGTTCTTCCAGCAATGTATCCTTTGGTGGCTTTTTGGTAGCCGCAGAATGTTTAGCCAAGATATGCGGAATTTCGCTTGTCAGGCCTTTGGTCGCGTTTTCAATCACTGAAGGCGAAGGCATTGGGCCGAACACGTAAATCGATGCGTCAACCAAATCTTCAGGACAATGCGGCCTTGGGGCTTTGGAATTTGCGTCATCGGGGTCTTGTGGCGGATCTTGTGGCCCTCCAATTTTCAGAATTTTTGAATCATCCGGCAAACCGAACCAATCAACCGATAGCTGTGCGGAAACATCAAAAATCAGACGTTTCAAATCCAAACGCTTGCCCAAAGGTTTTATAGGCGGAGCTTCAGTGTCATTGGGCATCGATCCGATCGCAGGTCGCCGCATCGGTTGATGCTCTTCCGGCAGCGCTTTGATCAGAGCATCGGCATGCGCAAACGCATCTGAAAAAATTCTTTGCGGCGTAAAACTCGCAATGAACGGATTAATAACGCTCGTATCCTTTGTGTAGTCACCTTTCTTGACCGCATTTGCATAGGTGTCAGAATTACCAACGCGTGCGGGGTTCTCGTCGAAGCCAAGGCTTTGGGGGCCAATAGACTGTCTCATTCGGTCCCAATACTCTCGGACAGAGTAATCCTCTTTTGCATTCTGGAAGATTTCGCTCACATCTTTGGCCGAGCCGACAAGCACACCGTATGCATCATCACCTGTGTCATAGACGCCATCATGATCGCGGCGGATATGGGCCCAAACCGCCTCGCGTTCGTCGCGGCGATAGGGGTCACGATCTTCCATCAAAATCTTCCATGCTTTGGCACGTTGATCGGGGGCAACCGATTCAATCCGCTTTTTGATCACCTCAGCGCCAAGGTTTGCAAGTTCAGACTCAGATGTGTTTTCCGTCCCAACCTGTTTGGCCAGTTCGCGTAATCCCTCCTTTGACGGCACGAAAGCATAGAGCCCCCAACGCAGGGTCGCGAGCGGTTTATCCGGCAGCTCAACCTTCACAACCTCACCATTCTTGTAATAGCGGAATACGCGATTACTTCCAGGCCGCACCGGCGCAAGAATAGGATCGCCGTGAAGGCTGGAAATGCCCGTGATATTGCCACCGGAGATCCATCGCTGAATGAGTTCAAACTGTTCGGCAATATTTGCATTATACGCAATGAACATCAGGCCACGATCTTGATCGAGCGAATGATCAAAAGAACCAAACGAAAACCCTGATCTCAATATGCGCGGCGTTTTTGTCCGACGCGGGTTAGCCCGGCGAATATGTGACTGAAGCGGACAAACTTTGCCCTGCGGGTCATCCACATAATTGAAATTATTCCCGGTCGGATTAGAAACTTTGGAGAAGAGCGACGTACCGTCTTTCTTGCGGCCGAACATTTTCTCCTGAACTTCTTCAAGATCGGGTTTGTCACAATCCGGCACATCAATGTTGTTATGAACATTGTCGAATGCTTTTACATCCAAACTGGTTTTACGAATGATCTGGAATGTTCCATCCATGAGAGGCGGATCAAACCGCTCATATCTGCTATCTTCGCCTTTGTGATAGGTCTTCCCATTTTGGTTCAGGGAATAATCCAGACTGTTCTCGCGACCGATGATGATATCCCCGCGAACAGAGCTTGCCTTCTTGACTTCATCCCTCGGCGACTCAGGTCCTGCGTCGTAACCATCATCACCGTCAAAGCTCGGCTGGCTCACACCATCGGCAAAATCGAGATGCCCCCTAGGCGAGCCGTTTTTGGAAGGGCGTCGTTGCATGGCTTCAATACCAAGCAAATTCATTCCGTTCTCTGAAGCGGTTTTTTCAAGCTGTTTGTAAGCCTTGTTAAGCGGATGCCCTTTAGCTGTGGGGTCATTCTTAGTGAAGGTTTCATCCGCTTTGCATTTTGGATCATGGGTTTGCATCTGTACAATGATGTCGATGCTAGACTCGTCGATGACACGACCATCGGCGTTTTCTGGCCAATTCCATTCCTTCGGATGGTTGCCATCCGTGTCGCCCAGCATGCCAGCACGCGAAGCCATGCCTTCTTTGAACGGAACCGGAAACCTGTCTCTGGTTGCTTTTGGTATTTTCAGCGCTTCGAGGCCTTTATTCGTGACACTCAAAGTCCAAAACACAGATTCTGCATCCAGATCTGTCGGAAAAAGATGCCCATTCATCGTGCGCAGAAAATCCGCCGCCTTTGCTACATTCTCAACCCGTAGGAACGCCAGACAAGCATGCGTAATCTTCTTGGGGCGTTTTGCAATCGGCACCTGCAACTCGACCTCTTCAGGCGCATTGTCATGAATCCGCTCGCGTTCCCGTGCTGCCGGACGTTTCGCAAACCAATCTAATGATTCCTCGAACTCGGTAAGGAGTTTTACCGTAAGTTCAAGCGATGCTTTTTCTTCATCCTCCAACGGCAAACTCGGAAGGAACGGCGGCAGAAGCCTGAGAAGAACCTTAACCAAACCCCATAGCTTGGCTTGGTCTTTCGGAATAACAAATTTGCCGTCTTTTATAAACGGTGCAAGCTCTGGAGGAATCGATGGAAGCTTTGAGAGCAGTGGCTCAACCTTTCTGATCGGCCCTTCGATACGTCGGCTAATTCCATCCCAAAATCCATCTACAAGGCTTTCCGCCAAACGATAGTAGAGGAAATCATCGCGAACTTCCGCACCATCATCGTTCTTTGCCGGGAATAGATGATGGCTTTCATACATCGTACGGATGATATTGAGCGCCTGATGCAGCACGGGACCGGGATTATCAATCAGTGAATCCGCCAGTTTCTGCTTGGGTGTTGTGAACTGCTGACCAACGGTATGCTTGTCCAAGTCATGAGGGGAAAGTTTTTTGTAAGCAATATCGTCAGATACCGCCTCATCTCTGATTTTCCCCCGACGGCGCTCTGCATCCTGCTCGATGAAATAATCAGCATCATCAACGGTAAAATTTGGCGCGGCCGCTGCGAAGAGTTCAACCTCGACCTGATTTTTCTCTGGGAATTTTGCAAACCGGTGATATCCAAGATCACTATAGTGACCCTCTTCACCATTCTCACCTTCAAAGCCTACACAATGGCATAGAATTGTATCGAGAAGCGGTCCTGCAATATCCACGATATCCCGAATGTAGGATTCCAACGGCTGGTCAAAATTCACCGTCAGCAACATCTTTGTGTCATTGTCGATCAAGGTCCACTTCACGTATTGCAATGTACGCAAAGTATCAATCGGCCCCACATAAAGCCCACCACGATCCGTCTCGATCCCCATCCGGCGCATCGCACTCAGCATTTTTAGATGGCGTCTTAGCCGGGAGGAGTAGCTGATCGATTCGCGGACGGGGACCAATCCGGGCCTGATATCCGCGATCATGGTAAGCTCGCTGGATGTTCCTATATGGTTACTGAAAAAATCTCGTTTCACAATTTGCCTCCCCAGCAATAGAAATTGCTGGCGAGCGTGCGCATTGAGTAGGTGCAAGATTCAATTCAAGACGGAGCAGCCAGCAAACCCGTTCGAAATAGTCTGACTGTATTCGAACACAGACCGCGTGATATCAGCGTGATTTTTCGGAAAAAGGGTTGATAACGCTCAAGAGATTGATCCTTGCCTCACGCCAGAAGTGATTTCCTCAACGTCTTCTTCGTTCAGGCCATATTGAGACATCGCAACATCTGCTGAAATGTAGCCGCGGGCAAGGTCACGCTTTACCAAATCGACCTCGCGCTCCTCCGGTTTGCCATATCCAGCGCCCCCCGGGAATGCCAACATGACTTTACGCCCATGCGGTACAAACTGTTTTCCCTTGCCATTCATGGGGGTGCCATCATCTTGCGCAATCGTGGTTGAGCCACCATTTCCGCCACCTTGGCGGCCGCGTGCCGGGTGGTTCACACGATCAAACATCGCCTGAAAATCAAACTCATGACCCTCGGTCGCGCCCACTTCCATATATTGGCCAAGACCGCCGCGATATTTGCCTGCACCACCACTATCGGGGCGAAGTTCTTTGCGCCAGATGATCACAGGGCCCGTATGTTCCGTTGCTTCAACCGGCATGGTCATCACGCCGGATGGAAAAGCTGTTGCATTCATACCGTCTTGAGTGGGACGCGCACCAGAGCCTCCTGAATTGAACGTGAGCACTTCTGAACGTCGCGTGTGTTCTGGTGCCGGAGCATCCGTTCTTGGCCGCACTGAAACCTGGAAGTTACACAGGCAACCAGCGCCTTCCGCAGGCACAGTCTCAGGCAGAATCTTATCCAACGCATCATAAACCGCATCCGGCACAAAATGCCCGACAATATGACGCAAAGCGACCGGTGCCGGATGAACCGCATTCACAATCGAGTTTTCAGGCGCAACGATCTCAAACGGCTCAAGCGACGCATGATTATTCGGGATTTCAGGCGCAATGGCGCATTTCAATGCATAGCAGGAATAAGCCTTTGCATAAACCAGCGGACAGTTAATGCCTTTCTTATCAAGACCGGACGTTCCTTCAAAATCTGAGATAATCCGATCCTGCTCAATCGTCAGTTTAACTTTCAACGTGATCGGTTTTGAAAACCCGTCTACCGTCATCTCACCAGTTGCAGTTTCGCGCGGTAGTGCATTGATTTTCTCAAGCGTCGCACGTTTGGAACTTTCCAAGACAAAGCTTGCAATGCCTTCCAAATCCTCCAGCTCAAACTCCTGCATCATATCGATCAGGCGGCGATGGCCGATTTCATTGCACGTTGCCAAGGCATACATATCTCCCACCAACTGATCGGGTTCCCGCACATTACCACGCACAATTGAGATCAAGGTTTGATCAACTTCCCCACGCTTGGCGAATTTCATGATCGGAATGTACAGCCCTTCCTCATAAACGCTCGCCGCATCCGCACCAAAGCCTCGACCACCGATATCGACAATATGCGCCGTACAGGCAAAGAATCCGACAAGCACACCTCTGTGAAACGAAGGCGTCACAATCGTAATATCATGAAGATGGCCCGTTCCCTCCCAAGGGTCGTTGGTGATGTAGATGTCACCTTCAAACATATTCTGACGTCCAATACGGCGAATGAAATGCGCAACTGCATCTGCCATGGCGTTCACATGGCCGGGGGTTCCTGTAACCGCCTGCGCAAGCATGCGTCCATGCGTGTCGTATACGCCAGCGGAAAGGTCACCAGCTTCACGTACAGATGTTGAAAACGCAGTGCGTACCAATGCCTGTGCTTGCTCTTCGACCACCGAGATAAGCCGGTTCCACATAACCTGATAGGAGACGGTTGAATGTTGCTTTGTCATGTCTGGTCTCCTGTTCGTTTCGCCGAGATATCAATACATCCATCGGATTGACGGACGGCATGGCGACTGGACGGCAGAATGATAGTTGTTTCATCTTCAACAATTGCGGCAGGACCATCGACCGTTTGACCATCACGCATCATATCCCGTGAAACAATCGATGCATCGGTCGGCTCTCCCAATGCAGGATCAAAAACGGTTCTACTGGATGAAATCTCGGCAACCTCTCCGCCTGCGAGAACGTCGACCCGGTCAACGGCTTGAGATGGCGTTGTCGCATTGACAGCCCAGACCGTAATTTCTGTATCCATCCCCTGCACCGGACGGCCAAACAGTTTGGTGTAATCTTCTTCAAAAAGGTTCAGAAACGTTTCCGCATCGGGGTTCATCGTCTGTGCTTCAGTTAGATCAATCGGGATTTCCCACCCCTGCCCCGTGTATCGCATGTAGACTTTAAAATCGGATAGAATGTCCGCATCTGCATCGCAATTGCGGACAAAACCAGTGGCTTCTTCTTTAAGGCTTGCGAGAATGTCTACAATCTTTTCGCCATCGAACTCAGACAGTTTCATATAAACAGATCGCGTTGCCTCAAAACTGAACGGCGCGCGCAAAAACCCGATGGCAGAACCCACGCCTGCCCCCGGTGGCACCAGCAAGCGATCAACACCAAGCTTCTCACACAGGCGGCCAGCATGAAGCGGGGCCGCACCCCCAAAAGCGATCATCGTATACTCAGAAAGGTCTTCGCCATTTTCCACCGCATGCACACGAGCAGCATTGGCCATATTTTCATCAACAACCTCGGCGACGCCAAAGGCTGCGGTTTGCGCATCCATAGAGAGTGTTGCACCAACATGAGAGACAAGCGCAGTCTCTGATTTTTCTGGATGAAGCATAATCGAACCACCGGCAAAATTTTCTGGATCAAGTTTCCCAAGGACAAGATCAGCATCGGTCACTGCTGGGCACTCACCATCACGGCCATAGCACGCAGGACCTGGCTCAGACCCGGCTGATTCCGGTCCAACTCGGATTTGCTGCATGGAGTCCACATGGGCAAGCGACCCGCCGCCTGCACCGATTTCCACCATGTCGATCACCGGAATTGAGATCGGCATGCCCGAACCCTTTTTGAAACGATAGGTCCGTGCCACTTCAAACACGCGACTGGTTTTAGGCGTCTGGTTTTTGATCAGGCAAATTTTGGCAGTCGTTCCACCCATATCAAAGGACAAGACCTTATCAAGGCCGTAACGCGCCGCGATGTTTGCCGCAAAAACCGCCCCGCCTGCAGGGCCGGATTCCACCAGCCGAACTGGAAACTCTGCCGCGCTTTCAATCGAGATAATCCCACCACCTGAATGCATCAGGAAAATGTTACAATCAACGCCTTCACCGGCCATACGTTCTTCAAGTCGGCTCAGATAACTTTTCATCAACGGCTTGATATAGGCGTTCGCAATCGTCGTATTGAACCGCTCATACTCGCGCATCTGTGGGGAGACTTCACAAGAGAGAGAAACCATCGCATTCGGCATTTTAGTTGCGATCACATCACGCACCATCTTTTCATGTGCGTCATGAAGGTAGGAATGCAGAAACCCTACAGCGATGCTCTCATAACCTGCTTCCGCCAGTTCATCGACCAATGCCTCGACATCATCACGCTTTAGCGGAACAAGCACTTTGCCCGAAGCTTCAATCCGCTCTTCCAACACATAACGGCGTTGGCGCGGGAGAAGCGGTTCCGGAAGGGTCAGATTGAGGTCATACTGCTCAAATCGGCTTTCCGTCCGCATCTCAATCACATCGCGAAAACCTTTCGTGGTGATCAATGCGGTTTTCGCCCCGCGGCGCTCAATCAGCGCGTTAGTCGCAAGCGTGGTACCGTGAATGATCTGCTCAATCTCGCCCGGTTTAATGCCAGCTTTTTCGCAAACCTGATGCATGCCATCAATGATCGCGTTTTCCGGTGCCGCATAGGTCGTTAAAACCTTGGTGGAATGTAACGTCTTGCCAACTTCCAAAACAACGTCTGTAAACGTGCCGCCAATATCTGCGCCAAGTCTGATGGAATGCTCTGCCATGTCAAATATCCTATTCTTGGTGATCAGATTAGGCAGAATGGAATATCATTTCCAATTATTTTGATGTATTCATACGATCAACTTTTTTGATCATAAGTCATGCCTTCATGTCATCCATCACGCTAAAACAATTGGAAGCATTCGTTCAGGTTGCAAAACTTGGCAGCTTTCGAAAAGCCGCATCCGCTTTGAACACCACACAGCCCAACATATCAGCCCGTATTTCAAAGCTAGAAGAACAGTTCGGACAAACCTTGATGAAACGCGATCCGGGATCAGTAGCGCTGACTAACCATGGCAAACACTTGCTGGAAAAATCACAGCGTGTTCTCACTGCGGTTGATGACCTTCTTGCTTCAACGCAAAGCAAAACCCTTTTTGAAGGCACACTCAGGGTTGGGGTAACTGAAACAATCGCGCACTCCTGGTTGGGAGAGTTTTTGAGTTCAATGGCGGAGAGCTTTCCTAACGTGACGCTTGAACTTCGCGTCGATATCTCCTCGGAACTCACAAAGGCTTTGAATGAAAACGAGATTGATCTTGCCCTTCAAAACGGCCCCTTCAGGGAAGAGAGTGCCAATCCGATCCATCTGGGTACTTACAGCCTAACCTGGGTAGCTGCGCCAAACTACGCGATGCCTGAAGGAAAGCTTTCCAAACAGCAAATCGCAGAGCATTCAATTCTATCCCATTCTCGCGACACAGCGCCCTTTCAACAATTGGAAGAACATTTCCGATCAACCTCAATTGCGGCTCGCTTGGTCCCGTCCAACAGTGTGACCGCCTGTTTGGAAATGACGCGACAGGGGATCGGTATCGCATGTCTTCCCTCTGCCATTGTACAAGGGGAACTTGACCGCGGAACGTTGGTCGAGCTGGACTACCAATGGGTGCCAGACAGTTTGAAATTTGAAGCCCGATACAATCAGGATTTTGTATCTCACTACGTCAAAGAGGCCGCAAACATTGCTGCGGAAACATCACAAAAACATCAGGCTCAATAAGAGCGCGGCAAGCCCAGCACATGCTCGGCCAGATAAGAGAAGATCAGATTGGTCGATATGGGTGCGGTCTGATAAAGCCGCGTCTCGCGGAATTTGCGTTCTATGTCGTATTCTTCCGCAAAGCCAAAACCGCCATGGGTTTGAATGCACATATTAGCCGCTTCAAAAGACGCATCCGCTGCAAGCATCTTTGCCATGTTCGCTTCTTCGCCGGGGTTCTCACCTGCTTCATAAAGCTTCAGCGCTTCCTTCACCATCAGCTCGGCAGCACGCATGTTGGTGTAGGCTTTAGCAATGGGAAACTGGACACCCTGGTTTTGTCCGATTGGACGATCAAATACGGTTCGGTCTTTTGCGTAGTCGGTTGCCTTTTTGATGAACCATTTAGCATCCCCGACACACTCAGCGGCGATGAGAATGCGCTCCGCATTCATGCCGGAAAGAATATATTTCATCCCCTTACCCTCTTCGCCGATCAGGTTTGATACAGGGACCTTAAGGTCGTCAAAAAAGACTTCGGTTGTGGCATGGTTCATCATCGTGCGAATTGGCTTGATCGTTAAACCATTGCCAATCGCTTCGCGCATATCCACCAGAATAACAGAAAGTCCTGCGGTCTTTTTCATACCCTCTTGCAGCGGTGTCGTGCGTGCAAGTAGCACCATGAGATCTGAATGTTCAGCACGACTGGTCCAGATTTTCTGACCATTGATGATGAAGTGATCACCATCGCGAACAGCAGTGGTTTTAATGGCGCCGGTATCGGTCCCACTTGTGGGTTCAGTCACACCGAAGGCCTGCAATCGTAATTCTCCGCGGGCAATCTTTGGCAAAACCTCAGCCTTTTGCTCGTCAGAGCCATGCCGCAGCAAGGTACCCATCGTATACATCTGTGCATGGCACGCGCCACCATTGCATCCCGCTGCCTGCATTTCTTCCAGCACGGCGGCTGCCGCAGAAAGGGGCAGGCCCGAACCGCCAAACTCTTCGGGAATAAGAACAGAAAGCCATCCAGCTTTTGTCAGCTCATCCACAAAGTCGGTCGGATAGGCGCGATCCTGATCCAACTTACGCCAATACTCACCGGGATATTTGGCGCATAGTTTAGCAACCGCGTCTCGCAATTCCGGATAGGTTACTTCAGCCGGCATTGTCATCTCCCGAAGAGAGTGCCATGGCCAATTCACGGACGCGTTCTGCATTATCTTTGGCAACGGAACCATCTGCGTTCCAAAGTGAGTTTTCAAACCCAATACGGCACTTGCCACCCAATCTATGCGCTGCAACAAGACAAGCCGTTTCTTGCATTCCAAAAGCACAGACCGCCCAATCCCCTTCGCCATCGTTTTTGTTCATCGCTTCGACAAAGGGCGTTAAATCTGATGGTACGCTTTGTTGATCTTTCGCATATCGACCCAACACAAACAGCAGCTGATGGTGATCATCAGGGATCACACCATCGCGGACACAAGCAAAAAACCGCTCCACTTCATCATCTGAATAAAGAATATGCTGAACAGCGATACCGGCTTCCTTCGCGAAGTGGTAAAACGCTTGCGCCGCCTTAATGTCTTCGTCCGAGAGCATTTCGGTCAGAGAGACAGAAACCGCGTTTGGCATCACATCGCGAACGAGTTCTCGTTGTTGCTCTGCGTTATAAATGCCAACAGCTTCGGTGGTGATCTGCACATCCATTTTCGGAACACGTACATTCATTTCGGCAATCAATTCGCGGTAGAGACCTGCGTCCAATACATGCTGACCAGCCTCATCACGCACATGAGCATGAAGCGCACCAGCACCTGCATGAAAACACTGAGCGGCCTCTTCAACCACCTCGCCAACGGTGATCGGAAGCGCCGGGTGGTCGGCTTTGGTTCGTCGCGCACCATTGGGTGCGACCATGATTTGGGGAAGGGTTTTCAAACAACTGCCTCAAACGCATTTTTGAGTTTGGAGACCACTTCATCCACTTGAGCATCACTCGTGATGAACGGTGGCGCGAGCAACACATGGTCCCCGCGCTTGCCATCGATCGTACCCCCCATCGGGTAGCAAATCAGCCCACCTTCAAAGGCTTGTTTCTTGAGCTTCTTGTTGATTTGGCGTGAAGGATCAAACGGCGCTTTGGTTTCTCGATTTTCGACAATCTCCAACCCTAGAAATAGCCCGCGCCCTCTAATGTCACCAATATGCGGGTGTTGACCAAGCGCTGATCGTAACTCCTGCTGGAACCGTTCCCCGAGATATTGCACCCGATCCAGTAAGCCACGATCCATAATCGCTGAAACAACTGCATAGCTTCCAGCACAAGCAGCTGGATGCGCAAGGTATGTATGCCCGTGCTGAAAAAAGCCGGAGCCGTTTTCAATCGCTTCATAGATCGTGTTCGTACACATCATCGCACCGATCGGTTGATAGCCCGCACCCAAACCTTTGGCTATTGAGACGATATCGGGCACAATATCTTCTTGTTCGTAGGCAAACAGCGATCCGGTTCGGCCCATGCCGCACATCACTTCATCCAAAATAAGCAACACGCCGTATTGATCACAGATCTCGCGGATGCGCTTGTAATACCCTTCGACCGGAGGAACAGCGCCGAGCGTTGCGCCGACAACTGGTTCAGCAATAAACGCCATCACCGTTTCTGGGCCAAGGCGGAGAATCTCTTCTTCCAATTCGTTGGCCACACGCTGGCCAAAATCAAACGCCGTTTCATCATCCCGCTTGTCACGATACGCATAGCATGGCGAAATATGAGACGTTTCAATCATCAGCGGAGCAAACGGTTCGCGTCGCCATGCATTGCCGCCGCTCGCCAAGGCGCCCAAGGTGTTGCCGTGATAACTTTGACGCCGCGCAATCACACGATGTCGGGACGTTTCTCCAGTTTCCAAAAAGTACTGCCGTGCTAGCTTAAGCGCGGACTCAACCGCTTCCGATCCACCGGAAACAAAGTAGACCCGATCAAGAGTCCCAGGCGCATTCTGCACCAGCAAGTCAGCAAGCTGCTCCGCCGGTTCAGAAGTAAAAAAACCGGTATGCCCAAACGCAACCTTATCCAATTGTGCCTTGATGGCTGCAGTCACTTCTTCGTCTGAATGCCCCAAACACGAAACTGCCGCGTCACCTGCATTGAAATAACGCTTACCCGATTGATCAATCAAATAGCACCCTTCCCCATGAGAAATTTGCGGATTGTTTGCTTTGGTATGGCGTGGAAAAACGTGGGACATAAAGTAGGGTTCCGAATGGTTCTCACAAAACTAAACAGGCTCAGCAATAAACTGCCAAGCCTGTTTTTGATTTACAAGGGTTCACCTTTTATGCAGCAACCGCTTCACCTGGTGCTGAACCAATCCGGCGCCTTTGCATTAAGAAAACAAGCGCCAACAGAAGAAGAGCCGGAATATAGAACCACTCCTTTGCTGGACGTTCAGCTTCGGTACGAACCTTGTCTACCACAACCGGATCATCGGCGTAAAAATCAAACAGATTACCAATGGTTTCAAAGAATGGCGTTTGCGGGAACGGTTCTTCTACCCTCGCAAGACCATCTTCGACCGTGATGCTCAACCCCGCTTTGCGAAGACGGTCAACCGCCTCGGCCCGATCACCCATCGGCACCAGCAGGGTTGTCTGTGTTATTTTACCCGAGTCAAAATCCGGTCCTTTCACCACAAAAGTCAGAACGCCATTGTCGGGCGCTGTACCCACCACATCGAAGACCTTTGCAGGCTCAGTATCATTATACGGTGGGTAAATCTGATCGAGCCAATAACCCGGGCGGAACAGGGTGAACGCAACCAGCAGAAGCGCCACCGTTTCCCAAGCACGGTTCTTCGTGAACCACCACCCTTGTGTGGCGGCGGCAAAGAGCAACATGGCAATGACGGCGATGATAAAGACAAACACCCCTTTCGCAAACGTCACATCAATCAGGAGAAGCTCTGTATTGAAGATGAACAAGAATGGCAGAAGCGCTGTCCGGATATCATAGGTAAAGCCCTGAATACCGGTCTTGATCGGGTCGCCCTTGGCAATCGCGGCAGCGGCAATCGCCGCAAGGCCCACTGGTGGCGTATCATCCGCCAGAATACCGAAGTAGAAGACAAAGAGATGCACTGCAATCAGCGGAACAATCAGGCCTGACTTCGCACCAAGCGCCACAATCACCGGC
>CALLHT010000051.1 GCA_938009335.1 uncultured Rhizobiaceae group bacterium | reverse complement strand
CTCGTTGCTAAGGTGATTGAGCAACACGGTGGAATTGTAGAGTGCGATAGCCATAAGAAGGGAACAACCTTCAGAATCATGTTGCCTGCCTGGCTGGAAGAAACTGATGCAGAAGGGGGAACATAGATATGGCAAAAGGGACCATTATCGTTGCAGATGATGATGCTGCCATTCGTCTTGTGCTAAACCAAGCGCTTACCCGGGTGGGGTTCGAAGTTCGTGTTGCATCAAACGTATCCAAACTTTGGGAATGGGTTGAAGCGGGTGAGGGCGACTGTGTTGTATCAGACGTGATCATGCCGGATGGTGATGCGTTTGACATTCTACCTAGGATACAACGGCATCGTCCTGATTTACCTGTCGTTCTGATTAGTGCTCAAAACACCTTCATGACCGCCTTGAACGCCCAAGAAGCGGGAGCTTATGACTATCTTCCAAAGCCGTTTGATCTTGAGAAACTGGTTGATACCGTAAACCGAGCAGTCTTAGAGCCAAAGGATAATAGAACTACGCAGACCGCTGACGAGTATTCAGCAAATATGCCTCTGGTTGGTCGCTCACACGCCATGCAGGAAGTCTATCGCTCGATTGCGAGACTGACCGCTTCGGACATGGCAGTGATGATCTCCGGGTTATCAGGAACCGGCAAGAAACTAACAGCGCGTGTCCTTCATGATTTTGGTGGTCGCAAGCATGGCCCATTTATCGCGGTGAACCTATCTTCCATTCCCGAAGAATCAGTTGAAGCGCATCTTTTTGGGCAAAAGAAAGAGGACGGCGCAATAGAGCACGGAACCATCCGCAAGGCTGATGGCGGCACTTTGTACTTGGAAGAGGTTTCGGGTCTTCCTCTGAATGTGCAATCGCGTCTTTTAAGGGTCCTTCAAACGGGAGAGGCAACGCCTATTGGTAGTACAAATCCAATCAAGCTTGATATTCGCGTCATCTCGTCAACGACACAAGACTTGGACCACCTCATCAACCAAGGCTTATTTAGGGAAGATTTGTACTATCGGATAAACGTCGTTCCGATTCGGTTGCCCGCTTTAAAAGATCGCCGAGAAGATATCGCGGACCTTGCTCGGCATTTTTTAAAAATGTCAGAAATGGAAGGTGCCAAAGCGAAGTTTCTGGAACCGGATGCGCTGAGTGTGCTTCGTGAATATCTGTGGCCGGGAAATGTTCGCGAGTTTGAAAATCTTATTCGTCGGATTGCTGTTCTTTATCCTCAGGAGACGATCACACCCGCAATTGTTGAAGCTGAGATCAGAAACGGTGGGTTCTTTAGAAAAGGGGTAATGGATGCCAGCAGTGGTGGTTTTAGTGGGTTACAGAGTGCTACTGAGTATTTTGTATCGCGATATTTCGAAGAACACGGCACCTCTTTGCCGCCAGATGGGGTCTATGATCGCTTTCTGAAAGACTTTGAATATCCACTCATCACCACGACGCTTGCAGCAACAAACGGAAATCAAATCAAAGCCGCAAAAGTCTTAGGTTTGAACCGAAATACATTGCGTAAGAAAATCAAAGAGCACGGAATTCGTATCGTGAAAACCGCGCGATAGGGCCATCAATCCCTCTGGAAAATTTGTACCATTTATGCCACAATCGCGTTGCAAGAACGCAACACATTAAGTGGCAGCCGCCGAATTGGCTAAAGAAATAGGTATATAACGTCGTGACGACCGCTGATATTCTATCAAAGCCTGATTCAAATGAATCGATGCCTCATTTGCCGGCCTCAAATGATAATTTGAGCAAGCCACAATACGGCTCAGAGCGGGGTTCGTTAAGCCGGAAAGTTGGTCTTGCAACAGTGATCGCACTGATGATCACCGGCACCGCGAGTTTTCTCATCTTGATTGGCCTTACGCCGATTAATCCGAGCAACCAGAACATCGTCTATTCTGCGGCAATCGTGAATGGCATTCTCATTCTGGTGTTGATTTTCCTGATCGTGAAAGAGGTTTTGAAAATCTTGCGATCTAGGGCGAAGGGCAGGGCAGCGTCACGTTTGCATGTTCGGATCATTGGCTTGTTTTGTCTTGTTGCTGCATTTCCGGCCATCCTTGTGGCTATTGTTGCCGGTATTACGCTGGACCTGGGGCTAGACCGTTGGTTCGAAATTCGCACCAAGAGGATTGTTGAATCTTCAGTCAGCATTGCCCGTGCTTATCGCAATGAAAGCACAAGAGTTCTATTGGGAAACACGCTTTCAATGGCGTCTAACCTTGATCGCAATCGTCGTCTCTACGTATTGGATCGCTTTGGGTTTGAGAGCCTCTTTGAACTAGAAACGAGAGGGCGTGGATTTCTTTATGCATCCTTGATTGATGATAAGGGAGAGGTTCTGTTCGAAGCGACCCTGAACGATGAACAGGAAATTCCCAAGCCTCCAGAGATAGCGCTAGAATTGGCAGATGAGGGTGACCCCGTTCCTATTCCGCCTGCAAACAACAATCTAATTGGCTCGGTCTTTAAACTTCGGGAGATACCGGATGCTTACCTTTACGCTGTTGTGGCGATCCAGCCTGCTGTTATTGAAGCGCTGAGGGACACACAGACCAATAGTGAAGAATATACCAATCTCGAACAAAATCGCTTACCCTTCCAGATCGCATTTGCGCTGCTCTATTTTGGCGTCTGCGTCATCGTTCTGCTTTGTGCGATTTGGATGGGTATCAGCGTCGCGACACGCATTGTAACGCCAATCCGTCGGTTAATCGGTACAGCAAATGAAGTCTCGGCAGGAAATTTGGATGTGGCGGTTGATGTAAGTCAATCAGAGGGGGATCTGCGTTTTCTTGGAGAAACCTTCAACGAAATGTTGGGGGATTTACGCCATCAGCAAACCGAATTGTTAGATGCAAATAAGCTAATGGATCAACGCGCACGCTTTATCGAAGCCGTGCTTTCCGGCGTTAGTGCGAGCGTGGTTGGTCTTGATCAAAACGGTAAGGTGACAATCAACAACAGATCAGCATCACCATTGTTGTTTGGTCAAGACCGTCAGGATCATACAGATGTGCAATTGCATGATGTAGCACCAGAATTGGGTGAAGTTTTCGATCGTGCTGTTGAAAGCAACCAAGATCAATATTTGGAACAGATTGCCTTTGTCAGAGACGGCCGTGAACGCACGTATAATGTGCAGGTGACGATGGAAGAGGAAACTACGGAAACGCGTTCTTTTGTTCTAACACTTGATGATATTACCGATTTGGTATCAGCACAAAGGAACACAGCCTGGGCAGATGTAGCGCGAAGAATTGCGCATGAGATCAAGAACCCTCTCACGCCTATTCAGCTTTCCGCGGAGCGCATCAAACGCCGATATGGCAAACAGATTAACGACGATGATCGAGAGGTCTTTGACAATTGCACGGATACCATTATCCGGCAGGTTGGTGATATTGGCCGTATGGTTGATGAATTTTCTTCTTTCGCACGGATGCCCGCACCAGTCATGGCAAAAGAAAACATCAAGAAAACAATCCGTGAAACGGTGTTTCTTCAAAAGGTTGGTTTTCCGGATTTAGAAATCAATCTGAGCATGCCGGACGATAAGGTCGCAGTGGTGTATGATGAACGGATGATCTCGCAAGCACTGATTAATGTTATCAAGAATGCCGCGGAGGCGATTGAAGCAGTGGAGACAAAAGATAGAGGACGCATTGACGTAAATCTGCTGACACGCGAAAACAAGGCCATCCTGGAAATCATAGACAACGGCAAAGGTTTGCCCGAAACAGACCGGCAAAAGCTGCTGGAGCCATATATGACAACCCGCGAAAAAGGCACAGGTTTGGGACTGCCGATTGTCCGTAAAATTATTGAAGACCATGGTGGTACCATCGACTTGATGGATGCGCCGAGCGTCTCAGAAGGGGGAACAGGAGCGATGATGCGTATTACTCTGCCACTTGCTCTCGCGCCAACAAAACAAGAAGAAAAGTCCGAGGAGACCGTTTAGAGAATGGCCACTGATATCCTAGTTGTCGATGATGAAGCAGATATTCGCGAATTGGTTGCAGGTATTCTGGAAGATGAAGGCCACGGAACCCGCACAGCCAGTGATGCAGATACAGCGCTGGCTGCCATACAGGAACGCAAACCTACTATGGTGTTTCTGGATATATGGCTGCAGGGATCGCGCCTCGATGGATTGGAAATTCTGGATGAAATCATGACACATCATCCAGAACTACCAGTGGTGATGATCTCGGGTCATGGCAATGTCGAAACCGCAGTTTCTGCGATTAGACGTGGTGCTTACGACTTTATTGAAAAGCCGTTTAAATCAGACAGGCTTTTGCTAATCGCCTCACGCGCTTTAGAAGCTTCAAACCTCAAAAAGCAGGTTAAGGAATTGCAAGAACGCACGGCAGATATGTCAGAGTTGATTGGCGAATCTGCGGCAATGCAACAGTTGCAGCAAACCATTGAACGCGTCGCACCGAGCAATTCCCGTATTTTGATTTCCGGCGCATCCGGCAGCGGCAAAGAACTGGTTGCGAGAACAATTCACAAAAACTCCAACAGGAATGAAGCACCGTTTGTCGTGATCAGCGCTGCGAACATCACGCCGGAACGGATGGAACGGGAGTTGTTTGGAACGGAGGGGGCGGGTGACGAACCGCGCAAGGTTGGTGCTTTGGAAGAAGCGCACGGCGGCACACTCTACCTTGATGAAATTGCAGATATGCCTTGGGGTACTCAAAGTAAAATCCTGCGGGTTCTGGTTGAACAGAAGTTTAATCGGGTAGGGGGCGATACCGAGGTCAAAGTGGATGTAAGGGTCATTTCATCCACCGCGCAGGACCTTGAAACGCACATGAATGATGGCAACTTTCGCGAAGACTTGTTTCATCGCCTTGCTGTTGTCCCGATCAGAGTGCCTCCGCTCTCAGAACGCAGGGAAGATGTGCCGATTTTAGCAAAAGCCTTCATGAAGCAGATTGGCCGACAGTCCGGTATCTTAAGTTGTCGCATTGCCGATGATGCGATGGCGGTCTTGCAAGCCCATGATTGGCCCGGCAACATTCGGCAGTTGAGAAACAACATTGAGAGATTGATGATCTTATCGCGCGTTGAAGACGGCACAACAGTGACCGCGGATATGCTGCCAAAAGAAATTGGCGAAATGCTTCCAAATGCGGGTGGCGCAGGCGGCGAGCATCTAATGTCTTTGCCACTCAAAGAGGCAAGGGAAGCTTTTGAGCGGGATTATCTTGCAGCACAAGTGGGAAGATTTGGTGGAAATGTCTCGCGCACAGCCGAATTCATTGGTATGGAACGTTCCGCACTTCATAGAAAACTGAAGTCCCTAGGATTGACCGACAAGAAAACTGATCAGAAGGCAGCTGAATAGTCATGAGAATCCTCATTTGTGGTGCTGGTCAGGTGGGATACGGTATTGCCGAGAGACTTTCCCGCGAAAATAACGATGTCACCGTAATCGATAACTCTGCTGAGTTGATCCAGAACATTCAGGATAGGCTGGATGTTCGCGGCTATGTTGGCCATGGGTCCCATCCGGATGTCCTTGCGACGGCAGGGGCTGAGCAGGCAGATATGATCATCGCTGTAACGCTCTACGATGAAGTCAATATGGTTGCATGTCAGGTCGCGCATTCTCTGTTTAAAGTGCCTACAAAGATCGCTCGCATTCGTGCACAGAGCTACAAGCAAGCGCATTGGCAAAATCTCTTTACCAGCGAGCACATGCCGATTGATGTGATCATTTCGCCTGAGATTGAAGTTGGCGATGTGATATTGCGGCGCGTCGCATTGCCGGGCGCGCGCGATCTAGTCTTGTTCAATGAAGACACAGTCGCAATGGTGGCAATTGAATGTGACGAAAACTGTCCGCTGATTGACACGCCTTTATCGCAACTCACGGAACTCTTTCCCGATCTAAACGCTGTAGTATGCGGCATTGCGCGAAGGGGTGAGATGATCACGCCACGATCGTCAGACCAAATTCTTCTCGGTGATACCTGCTATGTCATCACCGATCGGCAACAGATCCGCCGAACCGTTTCCATCTTCGGAAAAGACAACCCGGAAGCCAGTCGAATTGTGATTGCTGGGGGCGGAAACATTGGTGTTTATCTGGCAAAACGCATTGAAGACAGATTGCCGAACGCCCGGGTTAGAATTATTGAGAATTCGCGACAGGCTGCAGAAAAACTGGCAGATGAACTGAGACGCACCATTGTACTGCATGGGAACGCCTTGGATGATTCAATTCTTCAGGAAGCGGGCATCGAAGATACCGACCTGATGGTATCGATAACGAACAATGATCAGGTCAACATCCTTTCGAGCGTTCTTGCAAAGAAGCTTGGTTGTAAGCGTAACTTATCGCTTCTTAACAACATTGGATATCACGATTTTACCCGCAGCCTTGGCATTGATGACTTCATTAATCCTAGGAGCGTCACAATCTCACGCGTTCTTCAATATGTTCGTCGCGGGCGTATCCGGGGTGTCTATTCAATTGAAAATGGGGCCGCAGAGGTGATTGAAGCTGAAGCGCTGGAAGCATCACCCCTGGTGGGCAAGCCACTTCGAGAACTTGAGCTTCCTTCTGGTGTTAGAATTGGCATGATTTCGCATGAAGGCACGTTGATGAAGCCGACAGGTGATATGATCATCAAGCCAAATGATCGTGTTGTGATGATTGCACTAAGTGAGCATGTTCATGAAGTAGAGCAGATGTTCCGAACCAGCAAAGACTTCTTCTAGTGGATCGGGTAAGATGACAACCGTTGTCTTCTATCTAGCTGCTTTAGGGGCAATCCTCTCTGCCTCTATGTTGCTACCGGCTTTGGTAGCGTTTGGTGTTGACGAAATTCAAATCGGCTATCGCATTCTAATGTATGGCATATCGGGAGGCTTTGTCTCTGTTGCGATATTGTTGTCCATTTACGGAAAAACCGGCGGCTTGGAACGTAACAACGCAATCCTGCTCACCGTTGGGAGTTGGATGTTTTTTCCACTTGTAACGTCTTTTGCAATCGCTGATTTGGCAAGCTTGAGCTACATGGACGCGCTTTTTCAGTCGGTTTCCAGCTTCACCACAACCGGTGCACTGATATTTGAAAATCAGGAAACCATTCCCACCAGCGTTCTGTTCTTGCTCGCTCAGTTGCAATGGCTCGGTGGATTGGCGACGCTTATCACTTTGATTTTGGTTTTGGCACCTTGGGAGATAGGGGGATTGCCGCAGGTGGAGAGTGCAAGTGTTGCTGCGTCGATTGTCGCTTCGCAAAATCGGCTTGTAGCGTTCTGTGGTCGAATATTCCGCATCTATTTTGCTTTTACCCTTGCGTGTTTTGTTTTGTTGATCTTGGCTGGTGTTGCACCACTTAATGCGATGATCTTCTCTTACACGGCTCTATCAACGGGAGGTATTGTTCCAACATCTGCGTCGGTTGATGAACTGCTGGGTGTGAGTGGAATGCTTTTAATGGCGCTGTTTCTGGTGATTGGCGCATCAAGCATTTTCTGGCTTCAAGATCTATTCAAACTGAAAATAGCAAAACTACTCAAGCATCGGGAAAGCTACTTTTTAGTTGCGGTCGTCGGTGGTGTGGCAATCTATATTGGCTACGTGTTGAGCGCGGCCGCAGGTTCGGCTTCATCGCTGCCAAGCAATGTTGCCATGAGTGAGGGGATACTAAACGCCGCTTCGATTGTATCCACATCTGCCATCCAATCCAGACCGGGAGTTTTTGCGCTTTTACCACCCACATTTGTACTATTGCTCATCTTCGTGGGAGGAGGGTGCTATTCAACATCTGGCGGGATTAAGTTCTTCCGGATCGGAGGAATGTATTCACTGGCTCGCAATGAGTTGGACCGCCTGCTTTATCCGAATGTTGTCCGTCCCGGAAAGTTCGGCGATACAGACTTCGATTTGGATTTCATGAAAGCGGTTTGGAGTTTGTTTGCGATTTTGATAGCAACGCTGGGCGTCATAACCTGTATGCTTTCCTTCACTGGTCTGTCGTTCCAACCCGCGTTTACCGCTGCTATGGCGGCCATTTCTAATGCAGGTCCGCTATATGGCGGGTTTTGGGATTTCTCAACCAGCGTCGAATGGCCCGAGTATTACAATCTGATTTGGCATCAAAAGATGATTCTATCGATTGGTATGCTCCTGGGAAGACTGGAAGTGATCGCAGTTTTTGCCGCGCTTTTGGTTGTATTTCGATCGCTAAGATAGTTTGGATAAGTTTCTCTTGAAAAGGCTAGGGGTCTTTCTCTATAATAAGGCTGGGTAGAGTACGGTAAGGTGGGAAAATATGGCCTGTTTAGTGAGCCATATGGAAAATACCTTTCACAACAAAAATAAGAAAAACAACAAGAACAAAAGAAAGACGTGAAAGAATGGCGGAAAAACAACAAAATCTTCAGGATGCGTTTCTGAACGAGGTACGAAAACAAAAAATTCCACTGACAATTTTTCTGGTAAACGGCGTTAAACTTAATGGCGTTGTGAGCTGGTTTGACAATTTCTGTGTTCTGTTGCGTCGGGATGGAATTTCTCAGCTTGTGTACAAGCACGCCATCTCAACCATAATGCCAGGAGCTCCGGTTCTTATGGGAGACAGCAAAGACGGAGAAGAAGGCTGATATTCCGTTTGCCGGATCATAACCCAGTAGGGACCTTTCGCAATTGACGGACAAGCGGAAGGAAACAGCCACAAAATTCCAATGGACAGCAGAAGAAGCGCAAAAGCCTGAAAGGGCGTTTGTGATCGTCCCTGAATTTTCCGAGCATAGTCAACGTTCACGCAACGCTAAGTTGGAAGAAGCAAAAGGTTTGGCAGGTGCCATTTCTTTGAATGTCGTCGAATCTCAGGTAGTGACTGTTAAGCACGTGACGCCAGCTACCTTGATCGGTAGCGGCAAGGTGACCGAGCTTGCTGGCATCATCAAAGCGCAAGATATCGGACTTGCCATCATTGATCATGCGATCTCGCCCAAACAACAGCAGAACCTGGAAAAAGCCTGGGACTGTAAAGTCCTCGACCGCACAGGACTTATTCTTGAAATCTTTGGCGAGCGGGCGCAAACAAAAGAGGGCACGCTTCAGGTAGAACTGGCCCATCTGAACTATCAAAAAGGCCGGTTGGTGCGATCATGGACCCACTTGGAGCGACAGCGCGGTGGTTTGGGATTTGTCGGAGGTCCGGGTGAGACACAAATCGAGGCAGACCGTCGCATGATCCAAGAGAGGATCAATCGCCTTGAACGTGACTTGGAAAAAGTCCGAAAGACCCGAACTCTGCACCGCGCTAAGCGTAAAAAAGTGCCTTATCCTGTTGTTGCTTTGGTGGGATATACCAATGCCGGAAAATCGACGCTTTTCAACAGATTGACGGGCGCTGATGTGATGGCGAAGGATCTATTGTTCGCAACGCTTGACCCAACCCTGCGCCAGCTCAACCTGCCCGAAGGTACGCGAGTTATTCTGTCAGATACCGTTGGCTTTGTTTCTAACTTGCCAACTCACCTTGTAGCGGCTTTTCGTGCCACATTGGAAGAGGTCATCGAAGCTGAGCTGATCTTGCACGTGAGAGATATCGCGCATGAGGATACGGAAGCACAGGCGGAAGATGTTTACAACATCCTTGAGCAGTTGGGTGTCGACGAAAACAATTCAGCAGCGGTTGTGGAAGTTTGGAACAAAATCGACCTGCTTGAACCAGAGCCACGTGAAGCTATGAGCAAACGGACAGTGAGTGAAAACCCACCATTGATGGTCTCAGCGCAGACAGGAGAGGGGATCGATACCCTTCTTGCACTTATTGAGAACCACATCGGTGATTCTGACTCTGTTATGGAGATTGTGTTGCCGCTCGAAAAACTTGGAATGCTTCCGCAACTGTATCAAGAAACACAGGTGCTAGAACGTTTTGATGAAGAAGACGGTAGCGTATCTTTGAAATTACGGGCGCCGCGACAGATGCGAAAACAATTGATGCCGCTCAAGAAGGCGTAGCACTATTCGGCATCAATTTTGTTTTGGGTTTTTGCCTTATCCCAAAGAGCGTCCATTTCCTCAAGCGTTGCCGCTTCAAGGTTATTTCCCGCGCTTTCTAATTCTCGCTCGATAAACGCGAAGCGGTTTCTAAACTTCCGATTGCACTTCCGCAATGCGTTTTCTGGATCAATTTTCAAATGACGGCATAGATTGACGAGTACGAAGAAAAGATCGCCCACTTCTTCTTCTTGGTGTGTTCGATCTGTTTCGCCAATGGCTTCTTCCAGTTCATCCACTTCTTCACGAACTTTCGCGAGAACAGCCTTAGGATCATTCCAATCAAAACCAACTTTGGAAGCGCGTTTCTGAAGTTTAAGTGCAGCGGTAAGGGCAGGGAGGCCAGATGGCACATCGTCCAGATACGATGTGTTGATCTGCTTTGAAGGCAGCCCCAAAGCGGCTCGGCGCGATTTTGCTTCTTTTTTCTCTTCTGCCTTGATGCGCTCCCAGGTTCCTTCTTCCATGCCCTTGGCAGAGTATTCCTCAGCGGTCACATCTGCAGTTCCAAACACATGTGGATGCCGGCGGATCATTTTTGTCGTGATACCTTCAACAACATCACCGAAATCAAAATATCCTGCCTCAGAAGCCATCTGCGCGTGATATACAGACTGTAGAAGCAGGTCTCCAAGCTCTAACCTCAGATCATCCATATCATCGCGTTCGATTGCATCAGCAACCTCGTATGCTTCCTCGACGGTATAAGGAGCGATGCTTTTGAAATCTTGCTCAATATCCCAAGGGCACCCGCTTTCGCGGTCACGCAGACATGCCATGATTTCTAACAATCGAGTGATATCGGATGAGGGTTCGATCACAGTTTAACCTTCCAAAGAATTTGGGCTTGAATCGGAGAGTAAGCCGACTAAAATCGGTATATAGAAAAAGCGTTGAAACGACAAAACAATGCGCTGGGAGGAATTCCGTAACATGCATACCACGTTTAAACCTGTCATGTGGGCGGCAGCCTTGGTTGCATCGTCATTCGTCTTCACATCAAGTGACCCTGTGCAAGCAAGGGTTATCCTCAAGGAGAAAGTCTCTTATTACAAAGTAAGCGGTAAGACCGGCAAAGAGATTTTCAAAAGCATGTTGGACAATGGGCCCAAAATTGGCCGACGCAATGAACACGCTTTAGCAACAACTGAATACGAATATGATGTTACCAACGTGGACGTTGAAATTAGACGCGGGCGCTGTGTGCCGACCAATCTCGACGTAGTTGTGAATGTCAAATACCTGTATCCAAGCTGGCGCCAGAACAAAAGCGCGAGTAGGGCGACCCGAGCTGCTTGGAAGAAATTCGAAAAGTCTGTCATTTGGCATGAAGGCCAACACGTAAAAATTGCGCTCGACTATGCCAAGGACTACGAAAAAGTTCTCAAAATGATGAAGCTGCGCGTCAGCAATGATTGTAGCACAGCCAGCGCTTTATCCAGATTTTCTGCAGTCCGTGCAGCGCTTAAACACAATCGCAAACAGCGCCAGTTCGATCGTCGCGATCTAAAGCGCGGTGGGCGTGGATATCAGGCGCAGCTTGAACTTCTCAAAGCGAAGTAGGGGCTGCTATGCCAATCTCTAAGGATACACCTGAGGGATATGGCTCAATAACCCCGTATTTCACCGTTGATAATGCTAAGCTATTGATGGACTTCCTAGGCGCGGCGTTTGACGCAATAAAACTTAAAGAAAATCGCCACCCTGACAATCGCTTGCAGCACGCACGCATGCGTATCGGCAGTTCTGTAATCATGATCAATGAAAGCACTCAGGACTATCCGGTCAATGTTTCACAGATGCATCTTTATGTAGATGATTGTGATGGGACATACCATCAAGCTTTGAAATATGGCGCAATTTCAATAATGGAACCAAATGAACGCCCACACGGTGATCGCATGGCAGGAATAAAAGACCCATGCGGAAACATTTGGTGGCTCGCGGTGCATCAACCAGCAGGTAAGGAGGCTAGTTAGCGAATATTATCGCATATCTGATGGATATCGTTATCGAATACATTAATCGCATAAGATATATTATGGAACTATTATATTAATACGGAGAATAAGAAAAAGCTATTACCCATTTGTTTTAATGAGATATTGTGTGAATGAGCGAGCGATCGGTGCCACGAAGATTATAACGATGAACGCAATTGGCCATGTCGGCGCCCAGGCTTTCATCCAATCCCAAAATCCGAAGTCTGTGCCCAGATTGATGAGCGTTACAGCGCCCGAAACGAAGAACGTCATAAAGCCTGTCAGCAGAAACTGAAAGACACGCATTTCATATTTAGCCGGAATCATTCAAACCTCTATCGTCATCCCATCATATGCAGGCTCAATATGCTGCGGTAATACAGACTTCAGAACTGTGTAATCGAGCGGAATATGCATATGGGTCAAAATTGCCTTTTTCGGCTTCATACTTGAAATCCATTCCAGGCTTTCCGCAACACTGAAGTGACTGGAATGTTCTTTGTATTGCAGTGCGTCCAATACCCATAGTTCAAGGTTTTTCAGATGCGGGATCGAAACATCCGGAATGTCACTCACATCGGGTGAATAACACAATCCACCATTCGAAAAGTCTCCGCAAGTGGAAAACCGAAACCCAAGCGATGGAATCGGGCCATGAACCTGAAGGATGGGTAGGGCGTGGATGTCACCGCCCTCGCCTGACACGATAATTGGCTTAAACGCTTCCATTTCATAGGCATTTAGAATGGGCGGATACATGCTACCTTTGGGCTGCGTAAAACAATAGCCAAAACCTTCATCCAGGCGTTCCTGGGTCAAGGCGTCTGCATAAATGGTGACCCGCCGCCGGTTCGCGAGCGCATACCCGCGCAAATCGTCAATGCCATGCACGTGGTCCGCATGTGAGTGCGTATAGAGAACAGCATCGATATTCTGGACATTTGCATTGAGCATTTGTTGGCGGAAATCAGGTCCGGTATCGATTACAACCGTCGTTGCGCCAGTTTCAGATTTGCGCTCAACCAGTAAGCTGCATCGTAAACGGCGGTTTTTTGGCTCTTTTGGGTCACAATCACCCCAATCGCCATTGATGCGCGGCACACCGGGTGAAGACCCGCATCCAAGAATGGTGAAGCGCAACGGTTCGCTCATCTTGAGTCCGGCACCTTGTTGAACAATCTGAAGAAATTATCCGTTGTTTGCTGCCAAATATCATCAGGTGTAACGCCCATGGTTTCGGCAAGCATTTTTGCGGTCTCAATAACGTAAGAAGGCTCGTTCCGCTTCCCGCGATATGGTGTGGGCGCAAGATATGGCGCGTCTGTCTCCACAAGCAGACGATCCATTGGCAGATCAGCTGCAATGTCGCGCAATTCTACCGAATTCTTGAACGTCAGAATGCCCGAGAAAGATACATAGCCACCGAGTTCCACGCCTGTTTCGGCCAAGGCTCTGCCGGAAGAAAAACAGTGTAGAACAAACGGGAA
>CALLHT010000050.1 GCA_938009335.1 uncultured Rhizobiaceae group bacterium | reverse complement strand
CACTCTTCAATCCGGCAAAACGGAATGGATCGCTAATTTGTCAACAATCATGAAGTAGTGGGAACTCTAATGCGCTTCATCCCAATTATCAGCTGCCTGCGCATCCACTTGCAGCGGGACAGATAGATCAAGAGCTGGCATGGCGGCATTTTCCATGACGGTTTTCACGAGTGCAATCGTCTGTTCTACTTCATCCTCCGGCAATTCGAAGATCAATTCATCATGGACCTGAAGTAGCATTCTGGCTGAGAGGTTAGCATCTGATAAAGCATCATCCATCCGTGTCATGGCTCGGCGGATAATGTCAGCCGCTGAACCCTGAATAGGCGCATTGATTGCAGCGCGCTCGTTGAACGCACGCATTTGTGGATTGGAGGACTTGATCTCGGGGTAATAGGCGCGTCGCCCGAAAATGGTTTCCACATACCCATGCTCGCGGCAGAAATTCTTAGTGTCTTCCATATAGTCTTTGATGCCCGGAAAACGCTCGAAATAGGTTTTGATGTAATCGCCTGCCTCCGATCGCCCGATGCTGAGCTGGTTTGCAAGGCCAAAAGCCGAAATACCATAAATGATGCCGAAATTGATGGCTTTAGCACGGCGTCGCATCATCGGGTCCATGCCTTCGATTGGAGTGTTAAACATTTCTGAGGCGGTCATGGCGTGAATGTCCAACCCGTCGGCAAAGGCCTGTTTGAGCTGAGGGATTTCTGCGATGTGAGCCAGCACTCTGAGTTCAACCTGCGAGTAGTCGGCTGAAACGAGTTTGTTTCCTTTTTCAGCAACAAAGGCCGTTCTGATCTTCCTGCCTTCCGCTGTCCGGATCGGTATATTCTGCAAATTCGGATCGGAAGATGAGAAACGTCCGGTTGAGGTTGAGGCCATGGAATAGGAAGTATGGACGCGTCCGGTATCCTGATTGATGAATCCGGGCAGGGCATCGGTATAGGTTGATTTCAGTTTTGAAAGCTGGCGCCATCCTATGATTTTGCGCGGGAGTTCATGGCCATCAGCGGCCAGCTCTTCAAGAACCTGTACGCCGGTTTGCCAAGCTCCGGTTTTTGTCTTCTTACCGCCTGGCAGCCCCATTTCATCGAATAGAATTTCGCCGAGCTGTTTTGGTGAGCCGACATTAAACTCTCGTCCCGCCAGTTCGTAAATTTCCGCTTCCAACCCGGCGGCTGCCTGAGCAAGTTCGCCGGACAAGCGAGAAAGGATTTGCCGATCGACGGTAATGCCGCGCTGTTCCATTTTTGCAACGACATCAATTAGCGGACGTTCCAGCCGTTCATAAACATGGGTCATACCCTCAGCTGCAAGGCGGGGTTTCAACACGCGCCATAGACGCAATGTTACGTCCGCATCTTCTGCCGCATATTGGGTCGCGCGATCTATCTCTACAAAATCAAACGTTACCTTAGATTTTCCGGTTCCCGTGAGCTCTTTATAAGAGATGCACGTGTGGCCCAAATGGCGTTTGGCGAGATCATCCATGCCATGGCCACCGCGCCCTGCATCAAGAACATAGGAAAGCAGCATTGTATCATCGATACCGACCATGTTGACGTTATGCTGCGAAAGGATCAACCAGTCGTATTTCAGATTCTGTCCGATTTTCAGGATGGATAAATCTTCAAGTACTGGCTTTAGAATTTCCAGGGTTCGCGCGGTATCCATCTGATTTGGGGCAATACCGCCACCAAGTAAATCTCCTTGACCCTCTTTATGGGTGAGCGGGATGTAACAAGCTTTCCCCGCCTCTGTTGCCAACGAAATCCCGACAAGTTCAGCTTCCATAGGATCAAGCGATGTGGTCTCGGTATCGATTGCCACAAGGCCTGTTTCATAAATACGTGTGACCCAGTTTTGAAGCGCTGCTTCATCACGAACACATTCATAGTTTGAGGCATCTATTTCGGTTGCCAATCCTTCCGCGGCTCGGGCCTCTACTAAATCACCGGGCGTAGTCCCTGAAGTGGCGTTCAATGCAGGGGCATCACTGCTTGTTTCTTTTGCGTCCAAGTCTGGACCGCGTTGAGCTTCATACCCCTCAACGGATATTTCATCCGGCTCGACTGACGCGGCATCGGTGTCAGTCACTGACGCCACTTTGCGGGTGATGGACGTAAATTCCATCGCCTTTAAGAAAGATACCAATTTCGGCCCGTTGGTTGGTTCGAGAACCAACCCGTCAAGGGGCACGTCCAATGGAACGTCTTGTTTGAGTGTGACTAGCTCACGGGATAGACGTGCCTGATCTGCGAATCCAATCAGGTTTTCACGCCTCTTGTTTTGTTTGATCTCTCCTGCGCGTTCGAGGAGCGTGTCTAGATCGCCGTACTCATCGAGTAGCTGAGCAGCCGTCTTGGGACCAATGCCGGGAACGCCTGGAATGTTGTCGGTTGAATCGCCTGCCAATGACTGCAGGTCGATCATTTTCTCCGGGCCAACGCCAAATTTCTCATGAACTTCTTCAACGCCAACGCGACGGTCTTTCATTGTGTCATACATAATGACGTTAGGACTGACGAGCTGCATCAGGTCTTTGTCTGATGAGATGATCGTCACATCTCCACCCGCTTCGCTTGCTTGCTTTGCATAAGTTGCGATTAGATCATCCGCTTCATAACCTTCGGTTTCAATACACGGCAGATTAAAGGCGCGGGTTGCTTGGCGGATAAGCGCAAATTGCGGACGCAGGTCTTCCGGTGGCGCGTCACGATTGGCCTTATACTCCGGAAAGATTTCATTGCGGAAGGTTTTGGAGGAATAGTCGAAAATAACAGCAAAATGGGTGGGGACCACACCAACTGAGGTGTCCCGCGCTTCTTGGACGAGTTTCCAAAGCATGTTGCAAAAGCCGGATACCGCACCCACGGGCAAACCATCAGATTTTCTCGTTAAGGGTGGCAGGGCGTGATAGGCGCGGAAGATATAGGCGGAACCGTCTACCAGAAAAAGATGATCGCCTTGTTTCATGGGGGTGCTCCGGGAAAAACTATTTGACCCTGTTTTAGGCCTGTGTGCACACTTTGACCATAGGAGGTACGCATGAGCGAACAGAAAAAGGTGTGTCTTGTTGTGGGGGCTGGCGATGCTACAGGTGGCGCCATTGCGAAACGGTTTGCGCGTGAGGGGTATGTGGCGGTTCCGGTTCGCCGAAAACTTGAGCATCTTGATAAACTGGCTCAGGACATTCGGGATGAAGGTGGTGAGGTCGTGCCCATAGGATGTGATGCACGGCAGGAAGATCAGGTTGTTGCCCTGTTTGATCGCATCGAAGCCGAGATTGGACAGCTGGACGTTGTGGTCTTTAATATTGGGGCCAACGTTCGCTTTCCTTTTGAAGAAATTGAAGTTCGTAAGTTCACGAAAATCTGGGAGCTCGCGTGTTTTGCAGGTTTCCTGACCTGTCGCGAAGCGGCACGGAGGATGACCCCTCGCGGCAATGGTACGATCTTGGTTACAGGCGCATCAGCCAGTGTGAAAGGCTATGCGGGAGGTGCGGCTTTCGGCAGTGCAAAATTTGCGCTTCGCGGAATGACCCAATCTTTGGCGCGAGAGTTATGGGGCAAGGGTATTCACGTCGCTCATTTTATCATTGATGGTGCGATTGATACCGAATGGATTAAGGAAATCTGGCCGCAAGCCTATGAGAAGAAAGATCAGGATGGCATTCTTGATCCTGAGCATATTGCGGAGAATTATTGGAATGTTCATTGTCAGCCGCGTGATAGTTGGACGTTTGAAATGGATTTACGGCCCTGGATGGAGACGTTTTAATGACCAAAACGCTTGAGTTTTATTTTGATATTGTTAGCCCCGCGAGCTATCTCGCCTGGACGCAACTGCCGAAACTGTTGGAGGAGACCGGTGCGGAGATTGTCTACAAGCCGATGTTTTTGCCAGGTGTCTTTGAAGGTGCTGGCAGCACCTCTCCGATTGCGTCTCCGAACAAGGGCAAATGGGCATTTCGGGATTTTAATCGATTTGCAAATAATTACGGTGTTCCGCTGGTGATGAATGACAAATTCCCGCTGAGCTCGGTTTATGCTATGCGTGGCCTTAATAACTATGTGGGAAGCAATCAGTTTGTACCGCTTGCCGATGCGCTGTTTCAATCAATGTGGGTAAAAAATGAAGACATCAATGATCAGGCGGTAATGGGTGAGATACTCTCTCAGGTTTGTATTGATCCGGCCGAATATATGCAAAAGCTAAACGACCCAACCAATAAACAATCGTTAGTAGATGTGGGTACTGAAGCGGTTTCGCGGGGTGTTTTTGGTGCGCCAACATTCTTTGTCGGAAAGTTTATGCACTGGGGTCAGGACAGGCTTAATTTTGTAAAAGAGGATTTGCTGGCGTGAGCTAACGGATCACAAATTAAGGATCAATTGTCTTGTTGTGTTTCGTATTGTTGACTCTTTAAAAAAACCGCGTATTACCATGCCGCTATAAAGCACTTTGGAAAATAAATGTTCGACAGAAATTTCACTGCTGACATGACAATCGCAACAAACCTTATTTGTGGCGCTTTTTCTGCTGTTGCTTCAACAAAGACAACCAAAACCACAACGAAGACCACAAAGGTCTGATCGCTTCCGCTTGTGTCCGTCTTTCACTCTCCCGGACATATCGGGAGAGCAGACCTCAAGTGAGAGTGGAAAAGGGTTCAATC
>CALLHT010000049.1 GCA_938009335.1 uncultured Rhizobiaceae group bacterium | reverse complement strand
GCTGCTTGCGTTTGCTTCAACCGTTTCTTTTAAAGAAGAAACCGATGTTTCTATCTCGCCGATTTTGCTTTCAATCGGAGATAGATCTACGGCAGGGGCGTTTGCGAGTTCTCCAATCTTTGCTTCGATTTCGGAGAGTTTGGCGGCTGTTTCTTCAGATGGTCCGGACGAAGCGCCTGCCAAGTCACCAACACTACCTTCCAATTTCTCAAGGCGCTGTGTGACAGCAGAAATCGCAGCGGCAATCTCAGTAGAACTGGCAGCCGATCCCTCTTCTGCAGCCTTCGCAATCGACGTAAGCGTTTCGGTGACACCAGCAAGGCTTGTTTCTACTTCTGCCAGACGATTGGCCGTTGCCTCGTCCACACTGCCAGAAGCAGTCGCAGCTTCAATCTGAGCCAACCGTTCATTAATCGGCGTAAGGTCAACGGGTGCAGATGAAGACTTCAAGGCTTCGATCTGCTGAGCAAGACCGGCAATTTCTTCAGAAGTGCCGGATCCCCCAGCTTGTTCCGTTCCGCCAGAGTAGATTGAACCAATGACCGGAATATCTTTAGCGCCATCATATTGTCCGATTGCACCTAGGCCAACTACAGCGGCGGCTGCACCAACAAGACCAGAGAAGAAACCTCCTCCAGCCTTTGCTTTTGGGGTTGAAGCCTCTGGAGTTGCAGCAGTTTTTGCTTCTGGTTTTGATGGTTCTTTAGGTGTATCAGGTTTCTTCGAAGCATTCGAAGACGTTGCTTTGGCAGAAGATTGCTTCGCACCTTCACGACCTAGAGTCTTCGCCGGCGCTTCAGCCTTGCTCTCAGAAACAGTCTTTGCAGCGGATTCTGTCTTAGCGGCTGCTTCTTTTGCGACTTCCTTTGCTTCCAGATCAATTGTTGCAGGTTTACGTGCCCGCGTACCAGTTTTTCTCGGTCCTGTTGGTTTGGATCTGGAATTCATCACACACTTCCTGTTTCTTATCGTTCCGCACTATGCAGAAAACCAAACAATATATTAAGTTACGTTACGTAATATATTGAGAACAACGCCTAACATCAAGCTGAACTTATGGTGTTCAGCAGCGACAGCATGGTTTCCTCATCGGGATTGTTAGATACATAGACATCCCGCCAAGAATATTTCAACATTTTGTTTGTGGCGCTTTTAGAAATGCCGACCAGCGAAATCGTAGAAATAGCCGGTATTTCTGCGCTGGAACTCAAAATTTCGTCCAAATATGCCGCACTTCGGGCAGAATAAACCAAAATTACCCCATTTTCGCATTCTCTGACATTTGAAGTGACTATTTCACGCGAAAAAGAAACTTTCCGGGTTTGGTAAACATCGACAGAATCTACAGCATATCCAAGGGCGCCTAACTGATCAGCCATATCAAAACTGCGATCAGGCGTTGTCGGATAAAGAAACGTGTATTTTTTTGAAAGATTAAGGTTCGCAATCTCCTTGCACAGAGCTTCACCGCCACCGGAAGCCGTCACACAGGTTTCAAAGCCCAATTCTTGCGCAGCCTCACCAGTCCGACTGCCGACACAATAAGCAGTGCCAAACTGTTGCGCATCCGCCCACCCCCGGCGGGCTAAAACTTCAACAGCGTTTGCGCTGGTAAATATCACACCGTCATATCTGTTAGATGGAAGCGGATTACCAAGATCAACCAGTTCAAAAATCGGGAGGACAATCGGCTCGTAACCCAACGCTTCAAGCTTATGTTTGGTTCTGCTTGCAGCGGGTTCGGCTCGTGTCACAAGTACACGCATCGATTAGCTCCACCCTTCAAAGAAGGTGTCACCCGCCTCCGCTTTAAGCCGCTTACCCATTTCAAGACCAAGTTCACGAGCATCAGAGACGGTTCCATCCATGCGCGCTTCATGGTCCCCTGTTCCATCAGGCTTCAAAATAATGCCGTGAAGGGAAAGCTTTTCACCATCTATCACTGCATGCGCACCAATCGGCGTCCGACACGAACCATCAAGTTCTTCCAAAAACGCACGCTCGCACGTTAGTGCCGTGTGCGTATCCTCATGATTCAGAGGTTTAAGCAATTCCAGCATACGTGTGTTTTCAAGGCTGGCTTCGATGGTAATCGCACCTTGGCCAGGTGCAGGCGGAAAATCTTCAATCGGAAGCTCGCTGGTAATTTCATCAGACATGCCAAGCCTATTCAGACCAGCGCAAGCAAGCAATGTTGCATCGGCCACGCCATCTTTGAGTTTCTGCAAGCGTGTCCCCACGTTACCGCGATACATCACCATTTCCAGATCTGGGCGCTTGCGCCACATTAATGCACGCCGACGTAAAGAAGCAGAACCCATCACAGCGCCTTGGACCAGCTGGTCAAATGTTTGCGCTTTATGAGAGATAAACGCATCGGCTACATTTTCGCGGGGCGGATAGCACACCAGAGCCAAACCTTCCGGCAAAGCGGTTGGCATGTCTTTGGCAGAATGCACCGCCATATCGATTTCCCCATTGGAAAGCTTTTCTTCGATCTCCATCGTAAAGAGGCCTTTGCCACCAATTTCTGACAACGCAATGTTGGACTTTTGACTTCGATCCCCCGCAGTTGAAATCACGTCTATTTCAACCTCAAGCCCTGCATGGGTAGCTTGTAAAAGCGATTTCATGTATTCCGCCTGCACAAGCGCAAGCTG
>CALLHT010000048.1 GCA_938009335.1 uncultured Rhizobiaceae group bacterium | reverse complement strand
TCTTCCTTGCTTGGAAGAACCGCACGCACCGCACGCCAAGCCAGCTTACCGTGACCAATCTCACGACGACCGGTAAAGCCGATACGTCCTGTCTCACCCACAGAGTAAGGCGGGAAGTTGTAATGCAGCATGAAGTTTTCTTTATACGTGCCGGTTAGCGCGTCGATCATCTGCTCATCGTCAGATGTGCCGAGTGTTGCAACAACGATTGCCTGCGTTTCACCGCGTGTGAAGACCGCCGAACCGTGTGTACGCGGAAGCACACCCACTTCAGAAACAATCTGACGAACGGTTGAAAGGTCACGACCATCAATACGCTTCTTCGTCTTGATGATAGAGCCTCGAACCACATTCGCCTGAACAGCCTTGATCACGTCACCCAGGACGTTTGCTTCATCAGAAGTAGAATCTTCCGTAAGGAATTCCTCTTTAGCTTTAGCTTTTGCCGCATCAAGCGCTTCGTAACGCTCTTGCTTGTCAGAGATTGTGTATGCAGCTTCAATGTCAGCACCGATAAGGTCTGTCACTTTGCCTTGAAGTTCAGAATGATCTGGAACCTCATGCTCGCGCTGAGGCTTCGCAGCTTTCTCAGCGAGTTGAGCAACCGCATCAATCACCGGCTGGAACTCCTCATGACCGAACATGACCGCGCCGAGCATGACTTCTTCAGAAAGCACCTTCGCTTCTGATTCCACCATGAGAACCGCATCACGAGTACCGGCAACAACCAGATCAAGGTCAGACTCATCCATCTCATCGATGTTCGGGTTCAAAACGTACTCGCCGTCGATCAAACCAACGCGTGCACCACCGATTGGTCCTTCGAACGGAAGACCAGCAATCGCAAGTGCCGCAGACGTTGCAACCATCGCAACCACGTCCGGGTTATTCTCCAGGTCATGGCTGATAACCATACATGTGACTTGAGTGTCGTTCTTATAACCTTCAGCAAAGAGCGGGCGGATAGGACGGTCAATCAGACGCGAAACGAGCGTTTCGTTTTCTGATGGGCGGGCTTCACGTTTAAAGTAGCCACCCGGAATTTTACCGGCAGCATATGCCTTCTCAATGTAGTTTACAGTTAGTGGGAAGAAATCGAGGCCGGGCTTTGGTGACTTGTCAGAGACAACCGCACACATAACGGTGGTTTCACCGTAAGTCACAATTACGCAGCCATCTGCCTGACGTGCAATTTTACCTGTTTCAATTGTAAGCGGACGTCCGCCCCAATCGATTTCTACCATATGATGTTCAAACATTTCTTGTCCTTCAAAACATACAGGCGTCCGCCCTCATCCTTTATGAGAGCCCCAAACGCCAACGATTATGCCTGTCTGTGGTGACTAAGCCTGAGGGCAAGACAACGAGTGGTCCATAAAAATAGGCCGCTTGTAATCCTGCCCCTTGAGAGGAGCCGCATTTTAACTTCGTTTTACCGGACAAACAGGCTGAAGCCGGAAAACGAAAAGGCGCGGCAGATGTGCCACGCCCTAATTCTGTTATCGACGAATGCCGAGGCTGGTGATGAGGCTTTTATAACGTTCCTCATTTTTGCCTTTTACGTAATCAAGCAGTTTACGACGTTGCGAAACCATTTTCAAAAGACCACGACGTGAGTGGTTGTCTTTCTTGTGGCCCTTAAAATGCTCGGTCAGATTTTTGATACGCTCTGTCAAAACTGCAACCTGTACTTCCGGTGAACCTGTGTCACCTTCTTTGGTCGCATACTCTTTGATCAATTCAGCTTTACGCTCATCAGTAATCGACATCGGACTTTCCTTCTATTGGGAAACATATGTTTCCGGTTTCATGTCACCCACAGCCAAGATGTCGTCCAGCCGGGGTCATATTCAATTTGGTTTTTAGTGTGTTCAAAAACCAAAGAAACGGGCCGCAAAGCCCGTTCTAGCGCGTGATATAGGGGATTTTGACAAAGAATACCAGTGTTATTTCTGGAGGGGCAAACCTCCACTTAAAAGTCACACATATGAATGCTGGAATACCCGCTTCGGTTTGAACTGGCCTCGGTCCACCTCACCAATGGCAATCAGCTCATCACCAGACGACGCAAAGACCTCCGGCGCATGAGCAATGGCATCACGCCCGCGCAAAACAATCGCATTGCCCATCCGCACACGGTGAACTTGCTCTTTGGTCAGTGGCACTTCAGGAATTTCATCCAAAGCGGTTCCAGTGGTGAAGAGTTCGCCATCAAGCGCTTCAAGATCACCCTCCATCCCGACGAGTTTTTCGAGAGGAATAAGATCTTCTTCCAGGAACGGACCGACAGAAACCCGGCGTAACTCAGTAATGTGTCCGAAACACTCAAGATCGCGACCAAAATCCCGCGCCAAAGCTCGCACATAAGTGCCTTTGCCACACAGTGTTTCGAATGTTGCTGTATCTTCAGTCGATTCAACCAATTCCAGCGTTTCAATTTCGACTTTGCGGGCTTCAATCTGAACATCTTCACCATCACGGGCGAGCTTGTACGCACGTTCGCCGTCGATTTTGATCGCGGAAAATTTCGGCGGCACCTGTTCGATTTCTCCCGTGTAGTTTGGAAGCAATGAGAGAATTTCTTCTTTGGTAGGGCGTTTATCCGATGAATTCGTCACCTCGCCTTCCAAGTCATCCGTATTGGTTTCAGCACCCCAAGTCACCGTGAAACGATAGGTCTTCTGCCCGTCCATGATAAAAGGAACCGTTCGCGTCGCCTCTCCAAGCGCAAGGGGCAACATACCAGAGGCAAGCGGATCAAGCGTTCCCGCATGACCTGCCTTCGCCGCTTGGTATAGCCATTTGATTTTGCCCACGCATTGGGTGGAGCCAATTCCTACAGGCTTATCGAGAATGACCCAGCCGGAAATCGGGCGGCCTTTTTTCTTACGCTGGCGGCTCATTCATCATCCTCCAGATCGCGCTTTACCTCATCTGAATGAAGGATCGCGTCAATTTTTGCGAAATTGTCGAAGCTTGTGTCTTCGCGAAAGCGAAACTCAGGCATATACTTCATCTGATTGAGCTGGCGTGCCAGACGTCCGCGAATGAACTTGGCATGACTGGCAAGTGCCTTGATGATGGGTTTTGCATCCCCTCCACCGAGTGGAGAAACATAACATGTAGCGATTTTCAGATCGGGCGACATGGAAACTTCCGATATCGAAATCACCGTACGCTCAATCAAATCATCCTGCACTTCACCGCGCTGCAAAAGCTGCGTGAGCGCATGACGCACATTTTCGCCGACACGTAACTGACGCTGGGATGGCCCTTTGGCCGAAAATTTAGACATTTGTCTTTCCTTCCATCGAGGCGGGTTTGGACCGCCAAGATGCAACTAGATTTTTGACTAACTCTAAAGCGAACGGTCGATGTGTTCCACGCGGAAGCATTCGATCACGTCACCCTGACGGATGTCCTGATAGTTTTCGAATGCCATACCGCATTCCTGACCACCCGGCACTTCTGAGACTTCATCTTTGAAGCGTTTCAGGGTGGAAAGCATGCCTTCGTGGATCACCACGTTATCACGCAGCAGACGCACACCGGAGCCGCGCTCCACCTTGCCTTCGGTAATCCGACAACCAGCAACCTTGCCGACTTTCGAAACGTTGAAGACTTCGAGGATTTCTGCGTAACCAAGGAATGTTTCGCGACGCTCAGGCGCCAACATACCAGACATAACCGCTTTCATGTCATCAACGAGATCGTAGATGATTGAATAGTAACGGATCTCAATGCCTTGCTCTTCCGCTGCATCGCGCGCCTGTTTGTTAGCACGTACGTTGAACGCAAGGATTGGCGCATTAGAAGCTGCGGCAAGTGCCACGTCGGACTCTGTGATCGCACCAACACCCGAGTGAACAATCTTCGCCGCCACTTCTTCTGTATTCAGTTTCATCAAAGACTGTGCAATCGCTTCTGCTGAACCCTGCACATCGGCTTTAACAACGACAACCGCCTCGCTGAGGTCTGTTGTCTGCAACTGGCTCATCATCTGCTCTAGTGAGCCACGAGAACCGGCCTGACGAGCAACCGCTTTTTCACGAGACAGACGCTGACGATAATCAGAGATTTCACGCGCGCGAGCTTCGTTTTCAACCACGCCTATACGGTCACCCGCACCTGGCGCACCGTTAAGGCCCAAAATCTCAACCGGCATAGAAGGACCAGCCTCAGAAAGCTGTTGGCCTTTGTCGTTTACAAGAGCTCGAACTTTACCCCATTCATCACCGGCAACAATGATGTCACCGGTCTTAAGTGTGCCGCGATTAATCAGAACCGTTGCAACAGGGCCGCGTCCCTTATCAAGCTGCGCCTCCACAACCACACCCTCAGCAGGACGGTCAGGATTTGCTTTCAGCTCCAGAACCTCAGCTTGCAGAGAAATTGCTTCAAGAAGACCCTCGAGGTTTGTGCCTTTAAGCGCAGAAACTTCTACAGACTGGGTTTCACCGCCCATTTCTTCAACGAAGATTTCATGCTGGAGGAGCTCTGTGCGAACTTTGTTTACATCTGCTGCCGGCTTATCAATCTTGTTGATTGCAACAATGATCGGAACCTCGGCTGCTTTTGCGTGATTGATCGATTCAATCGTCTGCGGCATCACACTGTCATCAGCGGCAACCACAAGGATCGCAATGTCTGTGATTTGCGCACCACGCGCACGCATCGAAGTAAATGCTTCGTGGCCCGGTGTATCGATGAATGAAATCAACTGACCGTCATGCTCAACTTGGTACGCACCAATGTGCTGGGTAATACCGCCCGCTTCACCAGACACCACATTTGCTTGACGAATCGCATCGAGCAGTGATGTCTTCCCGTGGTCAACGTGACCCATAATGGTAACAATTGGCGGACGCGGCTTAAGATCAGCATCATTGTCCGGCGCATCAAAGATACCTTCTTCAATATCAGCATCAGACACGCGACGAACCGTATGGCCAAATTCTTCCGCAATCAGTTCAGCGGTATCCGCATCAATGATATCGCCCGGCTTCATCATCTGGCCTTGCTGCATCAGATACTTTATCACTTCAACCGAGCGCTCTGACATGCGGCTGGCAAGTTCCTGGATGGTAATCGTTTCTGGAAGCTGCACTTCGCGGGATACCTTTTCACGTGGTCCGGTCTGTTGTTGAGCGGCACGTTTCTGTTTTTCCTGACGACGACGAAGCGCTGCCAATGAGGGGCCACGCTTACCAGCGTCTTCATCTAACGCATTGGTTAGCGTCAGCTTAGTGCGTCGACGATCATCTCCACCCTTTGGACGCGCAGGCTTTGGCGGCTCTTCTGGTTTCTTGCGTTCAAATGGCTTAAGCTCTTTTGGCTTTGGCTCTTCACGCGTAATCGGCTTTGACGTTTCCGGATCTGCTTTTGCAACCGCGGCAGAAACTTCCGCCGCCATTTCGCGTTCAGCGGCTTCACGCTCAGCAGCCAGACGCGCATCCTCTTCAGCCTGCAAGCGAGCGGCTTCTTCGCGCTCTTTTGACCGGCGCTCGTCTTCCTCTGCGCGGCGCTTATCGTCTTGCTCACGCTGTTTAGCTTCTTCAACCGCTCTTACTTTTGCTTCCTCGAGTGCACGTTGGCGCGCCTCTACTTCGCTCTTTGAAAGATTGGATGCTGGAGCCTCAGCAGGTTTTGGCTCAGCTGGCTTGGGTGCTACGGGTGCAGCAGCCGCGGGCTTTTCTGCCGGAGGCGGAGTTTCACCCGGTTTCATGATGCGGCGTTTGCGCGTTTCCACCACCACAGACTTCGATCGTCCATGGGAGAAACTTTGACGCACTGTACCTTGTGAAAGACCGGCGCCTTTCAATGTAAGTGTCTTTTTCTTTTCTGCGTCAGGTTTGCTGTCGCCTGTATCTTCGCTCATGCTCTACCTTGTACTTGTCTTGCGCGCTTTTTGAACCTTGCGGGCAAGAAAATCCAGCTTTTTGTTTTAATCGCTCTTTTTTAGTTTTCCGTCAAACCACGATATTTCATCAAACGAACCATCGCGGCCTCAAATCTCTTAGCCAAACCACCACGTGTCAGTGCCACGTGAACCGTATTGGCATTGCCTAAAACCTCATCCAGCTTTTGGCCTTCAAACAGATCGAATACTGGCACGTCATCAAGTTCAGAAACTCTCAAACCTTGCGCCAGCTTTCCCTTACCATCATCACTTGCATCAGAAGCATGGATCAACACAGAAATCTCTCCGCTTCGAACCAAACCATCCACTTTCATGAACCCGGTGATTGCTTCGCCCGCCTTTCGCGCCAACGCCAGAACATTTAGTGCTTCTTTGGCAAGTAACTGGTCCACCAAATCCGGCAAATCAGCATCCGCATTGACCTTGCCTTTAAAGCCGCGGTCGAAAGCATTTTTTGCTACGGCCTCTTCAATCAAGGTTCTCCGATTTGAAACCCAGACACCACGACCGGGAAGCTTTCGCTTCAAATCGGGGACAACATTACTATCAGGATCCATCACAAAACGGATCATATCGTCCGGTGATTTTTCTTTCCTGGTTACAATGCAGGTGCGTGGGTTCATATCCAGTCTTGGCAAATCGTGTATGACCTAGAAAATACGGCCTTGCTTCTTGGTTTCCTCTTCGGTTGCTTCTTCCTCTTCTGCTTCAGGTTCCGCATTCATTGCAGCCAGTTCTTCTTCTGTAACCCAGCCAGCCTTAACGCGTGCAGCCATAACCATTTGGTCAGCGTCAACACGGGAAATCTTAAACGCTTCAAGAATACCTGGATAACGAACATTCTCGCCTTCTTTGCGTTCGTTCCAGCCAATCAGATCGTCTGCAGCACAGCCGGCAAAGTCCTCAAGAGATTTGATTTCGTCTTTGCCAAGAGCCACAAGCATCTCGAGCGTTAGACCATCGATTTCGCGCAGTTCATCGGCAACACCGAGTTTCTTGCGCTCATCATCAAGAGCGGTTTCCTGCTTCTCGATGAACTCACGCGCGCGCGCCTGCAGTTCTTCCGCTGTGTCATCGTCAAACCCTTCAATAGACGCGATTTCGAGCATGTCGACATATGCAACTTCTTCGATATTCGCGAAACCTTCGGATGCCAACAATTGAGCGACCATTTCATCCACATTGAGCGCTTCAACAAATGCATTTGCGCTTGCTTCAAACTCTGCCTGACGACGTTCGCTCTCGTCTTGCTCGGTCATGATGTCAATATCAAAACCGGTCAGCTGAGATGCCAAGCGAACGTTCTGACCCCGACGACCGATTGCTAATGACAGTTGGTCATCCGGCACAACGATTTCAATGCGCTCTGCTTCTTCGTCTAGAACCACTTTCGCTACTTCAGCAGGCTGAAGCGCGTTCACCACAAAGCTCGCTGCATCGGGCTGCCATGGAATGATATCAATTTTTTCGCCTTGGAGTTCACCAACAACAGCCTGAACTCGCGATCCACGCATACCCACGCAGGCGCCAACCGGGTCGATTGCCGAATCACTTGAAATCACAGCAATCTTCGCACGAGAACCCGCATCACGGGCAACCGATTTAATTTCGATAATGCCATCGTAAATTTCCGGCACTTCCATCGTGAAGAGCTTGGTCATGAATTGCGGATGCGTACGTGACAAGAAAATCTGTGGTCCACGCTGTTCACGGCGCACGTCATAGAGATACGCGCGGACGCGATCACCATAACGGAAGTTCTCGCGAGGGATCGTTTCATCACGGCGGATGATCGCTTCACCACGGCCAAGATCAACAATCACATTGCCATATTCAACACGCTTGACCGTACCATTGATGATTTCACCAACACGGTCTTTATATTCTTCAAATTGACGATCGCGTTCTGCGTCACGCACTTGCTGTACGATAACCTGTTTCGCAGACTGCGCGGCAATACGGCCAAAATCCATCGGTGGAAGCGGCTCGGAGATATAGTCTCCCAACTCAACCGTTGGCTCTTTATCGCGGGCAAGCTCCAGTGCGATTTGAGTGTTGTAATCTTCGACCTGCTCAACAACTTCAAGCAAACGCTTCAAGTTGATGTCACCTGTCTTTGTATCCACTTGCACGTGAACATTCGTATCCTGACCATAACGGGATTTAGCGGCTTTCTCGATTGCGTTTGCCATTGCGGAAATTACGATTTCCTTGTCGATTGCCTTTTCACGAGCTACCGCATCCGCGATTTGCAACAATTCAAGCCTGTTAGCACTGACTGCCATGGTCTTCTCCTGTTTAGTCAACCGCAATACGAGCGGTGTTTATGTCAGTTATCCGGCGAAACCTCGCCATCATCTTCTATTCCATTTGCCTCGCGCAGGGTCTTATCCCGCTTGAGGGCTTCAGTAATCAAATCATCTGTCAGAACGAGTTTCGCGTCCTTGATCTCAGTCACCGGGATCACAAACTCCGGCTCTTCATCAGCGCTTGGCGCTTCGCGACGAAACGTAACATCATCGCCTTCAACCTTGATGATCATGCCTTTATAGCGTTTGCGGCCATTGATCATCTGATGCGTTTCAAGCTTTGCAACATGACCTGACCATTGATCAAAATCCGAGCGACGCACGAGGGGGCGATCAATGCCGGGCGAGGACACTTCCAAATGATACATCCGGTCGATCGGGTCTTCGATATCGAGAACCGGAGAAACCGCTTTCGAAATTTCTTCGCACCCGGCAACATTCATTGAACCATCCGGACGCTCGGCCATGATCTGCAACGTCATGCCATTCACGCCTGAAATTTTGACACGCACCAAACGGTATCCGAGATCTTCGATCTCAGGCTCAATGATGGCGGCCACTTTGGCTTCCAGTCCAGTTTCGACAATGGTGCGTTTTTCGTTCATGCTGCTCTCTTGGATTCCGGCAATAAAAAAGAGCGGGTGCCGGGAGGCTCCCACTCTCGCGAATAAACCGGAGAATTTGAACATTACATACGCCCAATGCTTCAGTTTTGCAAGAAAAATGACTCTGCTTGCCAAATCTCGCATTTTTTGGCATAGAAAACGGGCCTTATGTGCAGCATGCAGGAGAGACTGGTTTCATCGAAAATCAGCGCCGAAGGAGCAACTTCCCGGAAACTCTCAGGCAAAAGGACTGTTTGCTGACTGGCAATCTGGAGAGTGGCACTAACCCTGCCCGCCGAAGGAGAAATGACGCGAAACTTATGTTACTGTGAAGGTTCGCATCACAAACTCTCAGGCTTCATGACAGATGGGAAAAGAACCGGCTTGCCGGTGAAGTTGAACCCGAATGTCGAAGGAGCCAGATCATGCGCAAAATTGCTGTCATCGGTGCCGGTATAACCGGAATTACCACTGCTTATTCTCTCGTTAACCGCGGATTTGAAGTTACGGTTTTTGACCGTAACCGCTATGCCGCCATGGAAACCTCATACGCCAATGGCGGACAGCTTTCCGCATCTAACGCGGAAGTATGGAACCAATGGTCCACCATTCTTAAGGGTATCAAATGGATGTTTGAGCCGGGCGCGCCTCTGCTGGTTAATCCCAAACCAAGTTGGCACAAATACTCATGGATGGCAGAGTTTATCGGCAATATTCCCGGCTACAAAAAGAATACGATTGAGACGACCCGCCTTGCCATTGC
>CALLHT010000047.1 GCA_938009335.1 uncultured Rhizobiaceae group bacterium | reverse complement strand
GCATCAACTGAAGCACTGGTCGCGTCGAATATAGGCATTGGATAAACGCCGTAGAAAATCACCAAAGCAACAAGCGGATAGATGATCGCCTTCTCACGTTTGTCCAAATCCAAAATTGATTTCAGGCTTTCTTTTTCAAGCGCGCCAAACACTACTCGGCGATAAAGCCATAGCGCATATCCAGCAGAAAGAATGACACCCGTTGTTGCAAAGAGTGCTACCCACGTATTGACCTGGAAAACACCCAACAGTGTCAGAAACTCGCCGACAAAGCCCGAGGTGCCCGGAAGCCCTACATTTGCCATGGTGAAGATTAGGAAGACGACCGCGTAGTTCGGCATTCGGTTTACAAGACCACCATAAGCTGCGATTTCGCGCGTATGCATGCGGTCGTAAACAACGCCGACACATAGGAACAATGCGCCAGAGACTAGACCGTGTGAAAGCATTTGATAAATGCCACCTTGGATGCCATTTGCGTTCAAAGCAAATAGGCCCATGGTCACATATCCCATATGGGCAACAGAGGAATAAGCGATCAGCTTTTTAATATCTTCCTGCATCAGCGCCACAAGAGAGGTGTAGATAATTGCAACGACTGAAAGTACGAAAACCAAAGTCTGGAAGTCAGCACTTGCAAGCGGGAACATTGGGATAGAGAAACGAAGGAAACCGTATCCACCCATTTTAAGCAAGATCGCAGCAAGAATTACAGATCCGGCTGTTGGCGCTTCAACGTGAGCGTCCGGTAGCCATGTATGAACCGGCCACATTGGCATTTTAACTGCAAATGATGCAAAGAAAGCAAGCCATAGCCAGGTTTGCATTTGAGCCGGGAAACTGTGTGCCAGGAGCGACGGAATATCCGTTGTACCCGCTTCCCAATACATCGCCATCATCGCGAGCAGCATCAAGACAGAGCCAATCAGCGTGTATAAGAAGAACTTGAAACTTGCATACACACGACGCTTCCCGCCCCAGATGCCAATGATCAAGAACATCGGGATAAGACCAGCTTCGAAGAAGATGTAGAACAGAATCAGATCCAGCGCACAGAAGACACCAATCATAAAGGCTTCCAAAACAAGGAAAGCCACCATGTATTCCTTAACGCTCTTTATGACGCTATTCCAGCTTGCCAAAATACAGAACGGCATCAGGAATGTTGAAAGAATAACAAACAGCATCGAAATGCCATCGACGCCCATATGATAGGCCATGAAGGAGCCAACCCATTCATACCGCTCAACAAACTGAAACCCCGGATTGGAGTTGTCGAAGTTAATCCAGATGTAAAGTGATGAGATAAACGTCACAACGGTTGTAAACAGTGCTACAACTTTGATGTTACGCCGTTCCACATCACCCTCACCCGAAGTGAGCATAATCAGCAAAGCTCCAACCAGAGGCATAAATGTAATTGTGGTGAGAATTGGCCAGTCGCCCATTAGCCTGCTCCTCCGAACATCGTCCAGCTAATTAAAGCGGCGATACCAATCATCATGGCAAATGCGTAGTGATACAAATAGCCAGACTGCAATTTTACAATACGTCCTGTGATATCTTGAACCCGAGCAGAAATACCGTCAGGACCAAAGCCATCAATCATCCAGCCGTCACCTTTCTTCCAAAGGAACCGCCCAAGCCACATCGATGGACGAACAAACAGGAAGTTATACAACTCGTCGAAATACCACTTGTTCAACAGGAACTGATAGAAAGCCGGATGCTGACGGGCCAACTCTTTCGGCGTATTCGGCGAGCGAATGTAGAAGATATAAGCAAGGATGAAACCCAACGTCATGACGATAGCTGGCGACCACTTTACCCACTTATCGACTTGTGAATACTCAACAAGGACATTGTTGTTAGCGCCTGCGAAAAGCGCTTCACGCCAGAATGTATTGTACCAGCCCTCGTGATGCGCATCGACACCATGACCAAGGAACGCGCCGTAAAAGGCGATGCCCGCAAACAGCGCACCGATGGCAAGAATATAAAGCGGAATAAGCATCACGTTTGGTGATTCATGTACATGGCTCATCACATCCGCAGACGCACGTGGCTTGCCATGGAACGTCATGAAAATGAGACGCCAAGAGTAGAAGCTTGTGAACAAGGCGGCAATGACCAACATCCAGAACGATGCATATGCAACGGCATTCTGTCCCACGAATACACTTTCAATAATTGCGTCTTTAGAGAAGAAACCTGCAGTTCCGATATACGTTCCCGGAATACCAAGACCGGTAAGCGCAACCGTACCTATCACCATCATCCAATAGGTTTTTGGAATGTGTTTACGTAGCCCACCCATACGGCGCATGTCTTGTTCGTCAGAAACGGCGTGGATCACAGAGCCTGCGCCTAAGAAAAGAAGCGCTTTGAAGAACGCGTGCGTGAATAGATGAAATACAGCCGCGCCATAAGCACCAACACCAAGGGCCGCAAACATATAGCCAAGCTGAGAACACGTAGAATAAGCAATCACGCGTTTGATGTCGTTCTGTACCAATCCAATCGTTGCTGCAAAAAATGCTGTCATCGCACCAAACAGCGTCACAACAGTTAGTGCAGTCGTAGAGAATTCGAATACTGGTGACATACGCGCCACAAGGAATACGCCTGCGGTCACCATGGTGGCAGCGTGAATAAGGGCTGACACGGGTGTTGGGCCTTCCATCGCATCTGGCAGCCAAGTATGAAGCAAGAATTGAGCTGACTTACCCATCGCTCCCATAAAGAGCAGCAAGCAAACAACAGTCAGGGCTTCAGCCCCATTAAGCGAATATCCAAGAAAATTAATAACGGACTCTTGTGACTTCGCAACGGCATCAACATTCGCGAATATGGTCGAAAACTCGATGGTATTGAAAAGATAGAAAACGCCAAAAATGCCGAGCGCAAATCCAAAATCACCGACACGGTTGACGATAAACGCTTTCATCGCCGCTGAGTTTGCCGATGGTTTTTTAAACCAAAACCCGATCAAGAGGTATGACGCTAAGCCAACACCTTCCCAGCCAAAGAACATTTGAAGCAGGTTGTCAGATGTCACCAACATCAACATCGCAAATGTAAATAGCGACAGATACGCAAAAAAGCGCGGACGATGCGGATCATGATGCATATACCCAATTGAATACATATGCACGAGTGCAGAAACCGTATTGACCACGACGAGCATCACAACCGTAAGGGTGTCGATACGGAAAGCCCAGTTAACGTTCAAATCGCCTGAGCTAACCCAGCGAAGCACCGTAATGGTTTCTGCAGGCTTGTCCGAAAATCCAACCGAGAAAAACGCGAACCAAGATAAAACCGCTGAGATTATCAGCAAGCTGGTTGTAATCCATTCACACCCCTTAGTGCCGAGTGATTTTGAGAAAAGCCCCGCTAGCAGGAAACCAAGAAGAGGAAGAAAGACGATCAAATGATACATGATGAACCCTGTGTCAGCCTTTCATCGCATTTACATCTTCAACCGCAATGGAACCTTTGTTCCGGAAGAAGACAACAAGAATAGCAAGGCCAATCGCGGCCTCAGCAGCGGCAACCGTCAAAACGAACAGTGCGAAAACCTGTCCCATCAAGTCATTCAGGTGTTGAGAAAAAGCAACGAGGTTGAGATTGACGGACAACAAAATGATTTCGATCGACATCAAAATGATCAGGATATTTTTCCGGTTTAGGAAAATACCCAGCATACCGATTGAGAACAAAACGGCGCTAACAGACAGATAGTGTGAAATTCCGATTTCCATGACTTCCCCTTGGCGATGGCGCTAAAGCCCCTGCCCTGGTTTCACCTTTCTCAATTCAATTGCCGTATCCGGGTCTCTTGCGACCTGCTCTGCAATGTTCTGACGGCGTACACCTTCTTTATGGCGAAGGGTCAGAACAATCGCCCCAACCATGGCAACCAACAAGATCATGCCCGATAGCTGGAAGAAGAAAATGTAATCCGTATAAAGAATATTGCCGAGAGCTTCGATGTTACGTGCATCCGCCACATCCGGAATTGGTGCAACTTGGCTACTGGTTGCGCCGGGAGCAGTCACCCAACTGCCAATCACGGCCAGCAATTCAATTAAAACGATCAAGCCGACAAATGCCCCCACCGGCATATATTGCAGATACCCCTCCCGAAGTTCTGCAAAATCCACATCGAGCATCATAACCACGAATAGGAAAAGAACAGCAACCGCACCAACGTAAACAACAATCAGCAAAAGCCCAAGGAACTCAGCTCCAGTCATAATGAAAAGACCTGCCGCATTAACAAAGGTCAAGATCAGGAACAGAACCGAATGAACCGGGTTCTTACAAGAGATCACCATGAATGCAGACGCGATCGCGACAAAAGAGAACAGGTAGAAGAATATGCTTGATACGATCATGTCATTTCCTACCGGTACGGAGCGTCAATGTTGAGGTTACGCGCAATTTCGCGTTCCCATCGATCACCATTATCAAGGAGCTTGTCCTTGTCATAATAGAGTTCCTCACGCGTCTCAGTCGCGAACTCGAAGTTCGGACCTTCAACAATCGCATCTACCGGACATGCCTCTTGGCAAAATCCGCAATAAATACATTTAACCATGTCGATGTCATAGCGAACGGTTCGGCGTGTTCCGTCATTTCCACGCGGGCCGGATTCAATGGTGATCGCCTGCGCAGGACAAATCGCTTCGCACAATTTACATGCGATGCAGCGTTCTTCACCATTTGGATATCGGCGAAGCGCGTGCTCACCCCGGAAACGCGGAGAAACCGGTCCCTTTTCAAATGGGTAGTTGATCGTTGCCTTTGGCGAGAAGAAATATCTCAACGCCAAACCCAGCGCTGAGATGAATTCTTTTAGAAGTAGAGATTTGGCTGCCTGTGCAATCATGCTGCTGGCCCCCATCCTGTTACTTGAAGAACAATAGCTACGGCCACAACCATAAACAGAGAAAGTGGCAAGAAGACTTTCCATCCAAGACGCATCAACTGATCATAACGATAACGCGGCACAACAGCACGAACCATAGCCATCGAGAAGAAGACCAGAAGCATCTTAATCATAAACCAAACCGCGCCCGGCACCCAGTTCAAGAACCAAACATCAAATGGCGGCAGCCATCCTCCTAGGAAGAGCAAAGTAACCAGAGCACACATGAGCTGGATCGCCACAAATTCCCCAAGGAAGAACAATAGGAACAGCGTCGAAGAGTATTCGACCATATGTCCTGCAACCAGCTCGGATTCTGCTTCCGGCAAGTCAAACGGAGGACGGTTGGTTTCAGCAATTGCTGAAATGTAAAAAACGATAAACATCGGGAACAACGGCAACCAATGCCAATCCAGGAACGAGCTGGACATGCCAAGATACGTTGTACCTAATCCCTCTTGCTGCGCATTTACGATGTCGATCAGGTTGAGGGATCCCACGCATAGTAGAACCGTGATGATCACAAAGCCGATGGAAACTTCATACGAAACCATTTGGGCCGCAGAACGAAGCGATGCCAAAAACGCGTATTTTGAGTTAGATGCCCATCCACCCATAATCACGCCATAAACTTCCAGTGAAGAAATCGCAAAAACGAACAGAATTCCCAGATTGAGGTTCGCAATAGCCCAACCTTCATCAATCGGGATTACTACCCAAGCGGCAAGCGCCAAAATGGCTGACACCATAGGAGCAATGACAAAGACTGCTTTACTCGCACTTGCAGGGATCAAAGGTTCTTTGACGACAAATTTCAACAAATCCGCAAAAGATTGAAGCAACCCCCATGGGCCGACTACGTTTGGTCCTCGACGCAATTGAACAGCGGCAAAAATCTTCCGATCTGCGTAAAGAATGTACGCTGTCAAAACCAGCAGACATACGAGCAGTAAAAGGCTTTTCCCGAAAACAATCACGGGGTCAGAAGTTAAAATGCTGATCAGTAATTCCATCTTGATCGCGCCCTACTCTGCCGCTTGTTTCAGTTCACCGGATCTCATGGCTGAACACTCGGCCATCACTTTGGAAGCGCGGGCAATCGGGTTCGTCATAAAGAAGTCCTTGATCGGGCTGGTAAGTGGCGCCGCCATTGTCTTGCCAGTCTTGGAAGCACCCAGTGATTTCACGAACCCATTTACATCAGCAACACCTGCTTCTGCAACCTCATCCAAGCTCGCAAAATGCGGAAATTCTTGATAAAGCACACTTCGCAACTGATTGAGATTGTCAAATGGGAGTGTATTGCCAATTTTCGCTGACAAAGCACGCAAAATTGCCCAGTCTTCTTTGGCGTTACCTGGCGCGAATGCAGCTCTTGCAGTCATCTGAACACGCCCTTCGGTATTCACATAGGTTGCAGACTTTTCAGTGTAGGTAGACGCAGGAAGAATCACATCAGCCTTGTGAGCGCCTGCGTCTCCATGCGTTCCAATATAGACAGAAAACCCTTTAACAGCTTTCATGTCGATCTCATCTGCACCCATCAAAAATAAGACATCCATCGAAGACATCATTGCAGAGGTTGATTTTCCACCCTTGCCCGGAACGAACCCCAGATCAAGAGCACCAACCGCGGAGGCATCTGTGTGGAGTACTGAAAGGCCATTCCAGTCCTTTGCAATCGCCTTTGTATCTGCAGCAAGTTGAGCCACAAGTCCCAAGATGGCCGAACTGTCGGAGCGGTTCAAAGCGCCTTGACCAACAATAATAAGTGGCCGCTTTGCCTTCTTCAGTTTGGCAGCAAATTTGTTCTTGCCGGACACTAGGTCTTGCAGAACGTCGGCCTTCGCGCCCAAATCTTCATAAGGGTAACGCAAATCACCGGCATCACCAATCACGCCGACCGGATAATTACCCATCTTAACACGCTTCAAGATGCGGCTGTTCATAACAGCAGCCTCGAAGCGCGGGTTAGCCCCCACAATCAAAAGCGCATCAGATTCTTCGATACCTGCAATTGTCGCATTAAAGAGATAACTTTCACGACCCTTAGCCGGGTCGAGCACACTGCCCGGCGTCCGACAGTCCATATTTGGCGAACCAATTGAGCTAAGGATACTCTTCATTGCGAACAGCTCCTCCACACCAGACATTGCACCAGAAATTGCGCCAACTTTATCTGGCTTCGCACCACTTACTGCTTTTGCAACAGCGTCTAAAGCTTCATCCCACGATGCAGGCTTCAATTTGCCGTTCTTGCGAACATAAGGACGATCAAGACGCTGTGTCTTCAACCCATCCCAAATGAAACGTGATTTATCGGAAATCCATTCCTCGTTTACGTCTTCATGAAGACGCGGCATCACACGCATTACTTCGCGACCGCGGGTGTCCACACGAATATTCGACCCAACCGCATCCATCACGTCAATTGATTCGGTTTTGCGCAGTTCCCAAGACCGGGCAGAATCCTGATATGGACGCGATGTCAGGGCCCCTACGGGACAGAGGTCGATCACATTACCCTGCATCTCAGAGGTCATCGCTGTCTCAAGGTAGGTGGTAATCTCGGCGTCCTCACCACGCCCCGTCAGACCAAGTTCAGAAATGCCTGCCACTTCTGTCGTGAAGCGGACGCAGCGTGTGCAATGAATGCAACGCGTCATTTTTGTGCGAACGAGTGGCCCAATATACTTGTCTTCAACAGCGCGCTTGTTCTCAGAAAAGCGGTTTTTATCGATACCGTAGGCCATGGCCTGGTCTTGCAGATCACACTCGCCACCCTGATCACAAATGGGACAATCAAGCGGGTGGTTGATTAGAAGGAATTCCATCACGCCTTCGCGCGCCTTTTTCACCATGGGAGAACGGGTCTCAACCACAGGCGGCTCACCATCAGGACCGGGGCGTAAATCACGCACGCCTAAAGCACAAGACGCTTGGGGCTTTGGTGGTCCACCTTTGACCTCGACAAGGCACATACGGCAATTGCCGGCTATTGATAGTCTCTCATGGAAACAGAAGCGCGGAATCTCGGCTCCTGCCTCTTCACATGCTTGGAGAACAGTATAGTGATCCGGGACTTCTACTTCGCTCCCGTCAATGATCAATTTAGCCATTCCGGCCCCTCGCCGATGAATTATGTTATCTGGGTTCTTTTCCGAACACCTTCACATACTCATCCCAGCCGCCTTTGGCTAGTGCTTTTGCTTGTTCAATCCAATTATCTCGTTCAATTCTACCAGAAAATTTGAGGTAATCGTCTACCCAGTCAATTTCCTGCTGCGTCCAAGCCGCGACTTGCTCAAAATGATAGACGCCAAGGTCGTTCAAGGTCTGCTCAAGTTTGGGCCCAACACCGGAAATCCACTTCAAATCATCCGCCCCTCCACTGTTAGGAGCAGACATCACATTGGCTAACCCTCGCAACTGAATTTCGTTCCCGATATCAGAATTTTTGACAGACTGCTTTTTCTTGGATTTCTTCTTTTTACCCTTACAGCATTTGCAAAGCTTGGCTTCTTTAAGTGTTTTCTTTAGCGCATGAAGTTCGCGCACTGTTTTCTTCTGAGCATGCGCCTGCTTTTTTAGTTTCGCCTTTGTGTCTTTCAGCTCCGCGAGAATTGAATTGAGCAGCTTTTCATTGGCTTTGGCCTGATCAACCGGCTTCTGTTTTACATTTTTGGGCATGAACGGCCCTCCCTATTTGCAATTAATGTAGCCAAAACGGGGGGCAACTCCAAATCAGCAATCATATTAGGGTAAATGTATTATCCGCAGGCTTGGGTTTGCCACAGTTTGATATGCG
>CALLHT010000046.1 GCA_938009335.1 uncultured Rhizobiaceae group bacterium | reverse complement strand
TTGCTGCACAGGCCCGTCAGAGTTTCTGGTCGGCCTTTTTGTATCCGATGACATGATGTTCAACTTAGGAAAGAGAAACACATGTCATCTTCAAACGACGCAGACCCGTCCAGCGAAACTCAATCCGGGGGCGCTAAGCCTTGGCAAAAATCTGAACCCGAAAAGTCTAATACAATTCGTAAAAGCATTGCAGGGTTCAGCTCATCTCCCGGCGTGAAGTTCTTCATGACGGGTTTCATTACACTTGCCTTGTTGATCCCAACCTTGATGGTTTGGGGCTTGGTTGAAGAGCGGGCGCGCCGCGCAGATGAAGTTGCCACTTCAATCGCCCAAGGGTGGGGCGCAAGCCAGAAGATCAACGGCCCTTATTTGGTGGTTCCCTATACGATATCCGAAAAAGTAGACCGAACGTTCAAACAGGTCACGCGATACGCGGTGTATTCCGCAGACCGGATTGCGATTGATGGTGACATCAATGTCGAAGAACGCAAAAAATCGATTTACAAAACGCAATTGTTTCATCTGAAAACCAATCTTAATGGGACATTCGCCGCACCGGACCTTGAGCGTATTAAAGAAACTGGCGGTTTGCCAAAGCCAACGCAAGCGTTTCTGGCGATGGGTATTTCAGACATGACGGGCATCCGTTCAGATGTGGCGATTGACTTGCAAGGCTTTGGAAAACGAAATTTCCTTCCCGGCTTGAAACGGTTGCAAGGCAATCGTGTTGCTGCGGTCCAGCGCCATGTGAGCAGCTATGTAGGTGGCCGAAGCGGTCCCTCTGGTGGTGTTCACTTGCCAATTATGGAAGAGGAACTGAAGAGCGGATTCGAGTTTGATCTGTCTTTCGCGCTGAACGGTTCAAAAGACATCGAGATTGTTCCTGCAGGCAGTTCAACTGACTTGTCTCTGAAATCAAACTGGCCTCATCCGGGCTTTAATGGAAACTTCTTGCCTGAGAAACGAGACGTGACCCCGGAAGGATTTGATGCAGAATGGACAGTGCCCAGCCTTGCGCGCGGCATTGATGGTGTGACCTTCGGCAATTCACTGCCCCGGACAGAATCGACAGTGCAAGTAACCTTTGTAGAGCCTCTAGATTTTTATCAGGTGACAGCCCGAACATTAAAGTATGCGGTTGGGTTTTTCTCGCTCATCTTTCTAGCGGTGTTCGTTCTTGAACTGACCGGAAGGCAAGCCATACATTGGGTCCAATACACGCTTGTAGGGTTAGCCATGGTCATCTTCTACGTGATGCTTTTGGCCTTTGCTGAACAGGTTGGCTTTGGCATTGCCTACGCGATTTCCTCCGTCGCGACGACCGGGCTAATCGCTTGGTATGTGGGGGATGCACTGGGTCAAAAACATGGCGCGGCGATCATGGCAGCAATACTCGGAATCACCTATGCGGTCATGTATATGATTTTGAATCAGGAAGAGTTTGCTCTGTTAGCAGGTTCTGTTGTTGCCTTTGGTGCAATTGCGGCGACCATGGCCATGACCCGCAAGGTTGATTGGTCAAACCGGCAAGTTCAAACGGCTTAAAAAGATCTATCCATAAATGAATCACGCTGGCAGGAGTTCTTACCAGCGTTTTGTTTTGACTCAATAAATTTCGAAAGAACGGCTACTCTGCAACCACATTCAGGTTAAGCCGCTCCACCAGTTGAGCCGGTGGAATAGAACCGGACTGAACGCCCGAACCAAGCGCCAGCATTTCAGTCATCGCAAGCCCGCCTTCCGGCTCAATGCTTGCCCTGATTGTTTTGTTACCCTGCATGAAGGTACCCAATGCACCAGTGATGGCAGCTGCAAGTTCAGGTACCTGCAACGGTGCTAAAGCGATCCCCGCCAACGGCGGTACAATGGCGCTCAATTCTTCTGGTGACCGATTGGATTGGCCTGCTTGAAACGTGAGAATTTTGTTGAGAAGCGAGGCATCTGTGACACCCAGTTCCATCGTCTGAATGCTTAAAGGAGCAAACAGTGCGAGCATTTGAAGGCTCATTGCCTGTTGAGCTTTCGGATCCGTATTCGTGCTGAGATCGGAAGCCGCTTTTGCAATGCCTTTCGCGACTTGCTCTGTATAGCCTGACACTTTAAAGGCCATATCGAACGAACCCGCATCTGCAAAATCAAACAGAACCTTTTCGATGTCCAAAATGCCGGCTTTCAAATCCATGCCGCCCTTGAGCGCCATATTCATGGTGATCTGCTCGTAGCCAAGGGATTGCAGCGTCTCCAACGCCCGCTTGTTTTCGGCGTTCTTTTTTATTGCCGTTGTATCTAGGGTTATAGCACTAAATCCCATTGTGCTTTCAGACGTCAGGTTTTCCGCATCATTAACAGCGATGCCCTTAGCGCCCTTCCAACTGAGTGCTGTTTTTCCCGCCACCTTGATGTCGAGCGGTTTCATCTCAAATGTCAGATCCGCATCGGGAATTAGGTTGCGCGTTTCGTCGGATGGATCCCAAGCGTAGTAATTCTGCATCTCCATGCCTTCAAAGGCAATGTTGATCGGTCCATCTTCTCCGGTGGTATTGATTACGATGCTGCCAAACTCGATCTTCCCGATATCAAGACCAAACAGGCCGAAATATTCGAAATCAGAAACAGAAGCACCCGTGAAGCTCATATCTAACGGATCGCCTTGCTGATTGAAAAGTCGTCCACTGAACGGAGCAATTGTGGCGTTTGCCATTTTGAAGTTTCTGACACTCGTGCGTTCAAAGCCGGAAGCCGATACCGATGGAATGGTGATGCTGCCACGCTCGGGCTTGGTTTCAGAAGAAAGCTTGATGTTTGTCGCTTTTATACTTTCAACAAGATCAGGGACCGGAATGCCATCACTTGAATCAGAGAATTTCAATCCGGTAGACGTAATGCTTTCAATTTCAACTTTGCTGCCGTTTTTGCCGGTTCGGGAAAAATTGGTTCCCGAAATCCCGTCATAGCTAAACTCACCAGCATCGCTTTCTTCCGGGTTAGTGAAGCTTAAGGTTTCGAACTTGGAGCCTGTGCTGGTCTTATGATCATCAATAGAAAAATCATTGATGATGAGTGTATCACCTTGTGTTTCGATCTCACCATAGGTCACGTCTATTCCGTCGGCTTCGAGTAGCGCCTCAAGTTGCCCGATGAATTTGGTGCTATCAAAGGCGTATGCTTCGACCGTTAGCGCCAAAGGAGAAACGGATAATGTTGCCGCGAAAAGGAAGTGTGACAAACGCATGGTGATGTTATCCTCAAAGTTGAAATACGTTGTGATATTAAATGTCAAAACGTGTCAGAAATATAGACATAGGCCAATCATAGTTGAAATACAGTCAGGTTTACTTAAATTTCCGTGATCAAGCACAGGTCAGTCCTTGATCAAATTCATTGTGACTTGAAAAAAAGTAGAATCTTTGAAACTAATTGGGGCAACGAAGCAATAAGGGGCTTTGAGGGCTGACATGAATGCATTTCGTGCCGCGCTAATGGCGTTTCTGGGTTTCATTCTACTTCTTCCTGTTGTTGCCAGTGCACAGCAAACTGATACGCAAAAACCAACTCGGATCGTTACAAAAGGTGTGTCTGTAGGTGGCGGCTTGCGCTTGGATATCCATGCGCCGATTACCGTCAAGCGCCAAAGTTTCTTCAAGCCGGGCAAGAAGGCGCCGGTTCTGATGTACGTCCATGGCGGTGGTTGGATTAAAGGCAGCCGAGAGAAAATCTACAATCTGGATAAGTTCGCAACCCAGCGCGGTTGGATGCTGGTCTCTGTGCAATATACGCCTGTGCCACGTACCAATATCGATGGCCAGGTTCGCGATATCGTTCGCCAGATCAATTGGGTCAGAAACAATATCTCTCGGTATGGCGGAGACAAGCGCAAGATCGTGATTATGGGCCATTCTGCGGGCTCGCACCTCGTATCGCTGATAGCAGCTAAGAGGTTAGGCGGACCGTTGCGCGGTGTGATCGCCAACGATGTGCAGGCCTATGATATGGTCGCTTATGGCGGCATGCGCGGAAGCCTGCCGCATGTTTATGCCGCAGCTTTTGGATCAAACCCCAACAATTGGGTGAAGTGGTCACCCGTTACTTACGTCAGACGCGGCCCTGCAGGTGGATTGCCGCCGTTTATGATCATGTATTCCGGTTCAAACTACGACCGCCGCAAAACGCTGGCCCGCGGCTTTGCGGGCGATTTGCGATCAAAGGGTGCGCGGGTAACTCTGTTTGATGGACGTCGGTATAGCCATGGTTCCATTGCGCGTGGCATTGGCACAAGTTCTCAAGTAACGCTTGCTGTAGAACGGTTCCTTAGACGCGCATTTAGATAGTCTAGGCGTAAATTGCTACAACCTTGTCGAGAATCAGTTTTCTGATTAATCTTAGATCGGGCATTTTCATCAGGGATTTCATCAATGGATATTATTGCAGTTGTCATTCTCATCGCAGTCGGGTTTTACGCGGTTGTTATCTACAATGGTCTTGTTAAGGCACGCCAAATGGTGCGCGAGGCGTGGAGTGGCATCGATGTGCAGCTCAAAAGACGCGCTGACTTAATCCCAAACCTGATTGAAACCGTAAAGGGTTATGCCTCTCACGAAAAAGACACGCTGACTGAGGTCATTGAAATGAGAAACCGCGCACAAGCAGTGCCATCTGGCGATGTGGCGGGACGTGCGCAGGCAGAGGGCATGCTGGGCATGGCGCTCGGCAAACTCTTCGCTCTGGCAGAAGACTATCCGGACTTGAAAGCGAACGAAAATTTCGGAGAACTGCAGAACTCGCTGGAAGAACTTGAAACCGAAATTCAGATGTCCCGCAGATATTACAACGGCGCTGCGCGTGACTTGAATATTCGCGTTGAAAGCTTCCCATCAAACCTTGTGGCAAACACGTTCAAGTTTGAGCAGGCGGATTATTTCGAGATTGAAAATGAAGCTGACCGTGCCGTACCGAAAGTGGATTTCGGGAACTGATAAATGACATACCTATTCCACTCAATTGGCCGCCTTGTGTTTGCAAGCGCGGTCATTTTGTTTTCGCTAACGTTCTCTTCCTTCGCGCAGGAGGTTATTCGAAGTTTCGACAGTCTTGTTCAGGTTCACAAGGATGGCAGTTTTCTGGTAACCGAAACCATTGTGGTCAAAGCGGAGCGGCGAAAAATCCGCCGCGGCATCTTTCGTGATTTCCCTCTTTATAACGAAGGCCCCAATGGTGAGCGACAGAAAGTGGGTTTTGAGCTGATCTCGGTCAAACGCGATGACCAGATCGAAAATACGCGGATCGAAGAAAAAGGCGACCGGGTTCGCATCTATGTTGGCCGCAAAGATTATTTTCTCCCCGTCGGCGTCTACACCTATATCATCACCTACAAGACCGATCGGCAGATGCGGTATTTCGATACCCATGATGAAGTCTACTGGAATGCAACCGGAAATTTCTGGGACTTTCCGATCCAAAAAGTGCTTGCTCAAATCGCATTGCCGGAAGGTGCGCATGCAACGGATTGGGACGTGTTTACCGGACGCTTAGGTTCTACGGAAAAGGACGCGACTATTGGCAAAATAGCGGGCAAGCGCGTTGTGAAATACCGCACGACCCGAATTCTACAACCCGGTGAAGGGATGACGGTACTTACCAAAGTGCCGAAAGGATTTATTGATCCCCCAAGTGATGCGCAAAAGCGAGCGTGGTTCTGGCAGGACAATAAGCGTGTCATCTTTGCATCCATCGTTTTGCTGCTCGTGGCACTGTATTATTTCTTGACCTGGTGGCATGTCGGTCGCGATCCGGAAAGAGGAGCAGTCGTACCGCGTTGGGATTTGCCGGATGAACTTTCTCCGGCATTGGTGAACTACATCTATCAAAAGGGGCTATCCGGCAAAGGCTTTGATGCCATTTCTGCTGCTGTTCTGAGCTTGGCGGTAAAAGGCTATGTCACCTTAAGCAAGCCGCATGGTGACATGGAGATACAGGCGACCGGAAAAGATGCTGATAGGTCTTTGCCGGTTGGTGAGCGGGCGATCTTGAATTCAGTATTGGCAAAGCCTTCAGAACTGCTTCGAATTTCCAAAGACAATGGCTCCAGTGTCAAAAGCCTTCAATCCAAATTTGCGTCCTCTATGGAAAACGAGCATCGCGATAAATTCTACAAACATAATTATGGTTTGGTAGTCTTGGGCGTATTGCTTTCGATCGTGGGAATAGCCTTTGTCGTGATTTTCGGAGATTTCTCGGAAGATGCCCTTGGGATGGTTTTTGTGGGCGGTATGTTTACTCTTGTTATTTCCGTCTTTGTTTTGAATTTTGTGAAAACCATCATGTCTTCAAAGTCGCTTGTCGGAAAGATTATGTCGATTGTCTTTGCCGGCTTTTTTGTTTTCAGTTTCTTGTCGGCTGGCTTTGGGGTCGTGTTATCAGGATTTGAGCTGCCGAGTGGTGATCAATCCTTCTTGACGGTGGTTGTTGGAATTATTGTGTTAAACGTCCTCTTCTTCTTTTTGCTAGGCGCACCAACACGGTTGGGCCGCAAGAGAATGGACGATATTGAAGGCTTGAAAACCTATCTTACGCTGGCTGAAAAAGACCGGATGAATCTCGCTGGCGTGCCGGATTTTTCGACCGTGCACTATGAGAAGCTTTTGCCATATGCCGTTGCGCTTGGGGTAGAAAAACCATGGTCGAAGGCGTTTGATGCCTGGCTTGCTACAGCCATTGCTGCGGGTGCGGTTGCTGCTTCTTATTCGCCATCATGGTATGGCGGTAGAGATTTCAACTCGGGTGATTTGTCAGACACGATGGGTGATTTTACCAACTCGATGCAATCAGGATTTTCTGATGCGATGCCCGTACCTAAATCTTCATCATCCGGCTTTTCCGGGGGAGGTGGCTTCTCCGGCGGCGGCGGTGGCGGCGGCGGAGGAGGAGGCTGGTAAGCAAGTGCATGGGTCGCTCACCAGCCAAGCTGCTTAGGTTCGGGAGAAACTTCTATGCAACTTTTGTCTGTTGGTCAGTATGTGATTTCGCAAGAAGCAGTTTGCTGATGCCGTAAAGGCTAATCGCAATCCATGAAATTTGGATCAAGAGCGATGGGAAATTGTAATTCTCAAGAAGTGAAAGTAAGACAAAACTTGCGGCTAGAAAATTAAGAGCTGGATAGGCAAACCCTTTTGCATCAATAAAATCAAATTGTAGTGCCGCATAAGATCCCAGATAAAAAGCAACGCCAGCCAGACCCAAAGCTTCATATAGTGACATCCCAATGTATTGTTCGAACATGATATTCTCCATGTGTATGTTCGTAACCCCTGCAGCCATAACTAACTGAACCGGCTTAAAAAGAATGTGCTGAAACGCACATGGTGAAAAGCTTCTGTATAATAGGGGCTGAGGTTTGAGAGCGTGCTTGCCACGAATCATTGCTTTGGGTAATCGATTGCTATGGGAAATGACCTGATTCCGCCAAGTAGCGGAGACGACGACGGTATTGAAGGTGTAGACCTTAAGAGCGCGCTTGAAGAGCGCTATCTTGCCTATGCGCTATCAACAATCATGGGACGTGCGTTGCCGGATGTCCGCGATGGCCTTAAACCCGTTCATCGGCGCATTTTGCACGCCATGCGCATTCTCAAACTCGATCCAAATACTAGCTTTAAGAAATGCGCACGCATTGTTGGCGATGTGATTGGTAAATTCCATCCTCACGGTGATCAGGCTGTTTATGACGCATTGGTGCGGTTGGCTCAGGACTTTGCTCAACGTTACCCGCTGATCGATGGTCAGGGGAATTTCGGCAACATCGATGGCGACAATGCTGCTGCCTATCGATACACAGAAGCGCGGATGACAGAAGTTACAACGCTGCTTCTCGAAGGCATTGATGAAGACGCGGTCGATTTCCGGCTGACCTACAATGAGGAAGACAAGGAACCCGTTGTCCTTCCAGGTGCTTTTCCCAATCTTTTGGCGAACGGTTCTTCCGGCATTGCGGTTGGTATGGCGACAAACATTCCACCACACAACGCAGCTGAATTGTGTGATGCCGCGATCCATCTGATCAAGTTCCCGAATGCAGGGGTCGACAAACTGGTTAGTTTCGTCAAAGGCCCGGATTTCCCCACCGGCGGCGTAATCGTTGAGGATGAGGCTTCAATCCTAGAATCCTACAAAACCGGTAAGGGCGGCTTCCGTGTCCGAGCACGCTGGGAGAAAGAAGAAACCGGACGTGGCGGCTACCAGATTGTTGTTACGGAAATTCCCTATCAGGTACAAAAGTCACGGCTCATCGAGAAAGTTGCCGAACTTCTGTTTAACCGTAAGCTGCCCTTGTTGGGTGATATTCGCGATGAATCTGCTGAAGACGTGCGAATTGTGCTTGAGCCAAAGTCCCGTGCTGTTGACCCAGAAATCTTAATGGAGTCGCTCTTTAAGCTCACGGAGTTTGAAAGTCGTATTTCTTTGAACATGAATGTCCTTTCCGGCGGAAAAGTGCCAAAGGTCATGTCGCTCAAAGAGGTTCTGAAAGAGTGGTTAGAGCATCGCCGTGAGGTGCTTCAGCGCCGCTCCCGACATCGCCTTGCACAGATCGAGCGCCGTTTGGAAATTCTCGGCGGTTTGCTGATTGCTTATCTCAATATTGATGAAGTGATCCGCATCATCCGGTTTGAAGATGAGCCGAAGCAGAAGCTGATTTCGCGGTTTGACCTGACCGACCTTCAGGCTGAATCCATTCTGAATATGCGCTTGCGTTCTCTTGCAAAACTGGAAGAGATCGAAATCCGCAATGAGCATGACAAGCTTTCTGAAGAGAAAGCGCAAATTGAGGCGCTGCTGGGATCAGAGGAACAGCAATGGGCAGTCCTTCGCCACGATATTGGCGAAGTGAAAAAGAAGTTTGGTCCAGATACTGAACTTGGTAAGCGGCGCAGCACATTTGGCGTTGCAGCGGAAATTGATCTTGAAGCTGTTCAACAGGCAATGATTGAGAAAGAACCGGTTACGGTTGTGCTTTCCAAAAAGGGTTGGATCCGAGCCATGAAGGGGCATGTTTCTGACTTTGCTTCGTTAACCTTCAAAGAGGGCGATGGCCTGCTGACTGCGTTTCATGCGGAAACGACTGACAAGGTCATTCTGTTCAACACAGGTGGTAAGTTCTTCACGCTGGGCGCTGACAAATTACCCGGTGGTCGTGGTCATGGTGAGCCAGTCCGTGTGATGGTTGATATGGAAAACGACACAGATATCATTGCCGCTTTCAAGCACGATGCTAAGCGCCGGCTTCTGGTTTCGTCAAAAATCGGCAATGGCTTTATCGTTCCGGAAGCTGATGTTGTTGCCAACACGCGTAAAGGCAAACAGGTTCTGAACGTGAAGCTGCCTGATGAGGCGGCGATTTGCATGCCTGCTGAAGGGGATCACATTGCCGTTGTGGGTGACAATCGCAAGCTTATCATCTTCCCATTGGAACAAGTGTCCGAGCTCACGCGCGGCAAGGGCGTGCGGCTTCAGAAGTATAAAGATGCAAGCATCGACAACGGTGTTCTGGACATCCGTATCTTTAACGCGGCTGAGGGGCTAACTTGGGAAGACTCTGCCGCGCGGGTTCACACTCGCATGCTCGACGAACTGAAGGAATACGTCGGTGAACGAGCGCAGGCGGGCAGGGTTGTTCCCAAAGGGTTTCCGAAGAGCGGACGGTTTTCTTGATCGTCAGGTTTGGTGGGATTCGAGTAAGAGAAACACCAAGACACTGAAATTCCTGTGAATATTAACCACACTTTCTGCAAAAAGTTGCCTTTGGCACAGGTTTTGCTCCTTGCATACAGGGTAAATAAATTGTAAATGACGTAAGGGAAAGTAAGGGTCAGGGTTATGCGTAGTAGCAAATCAAATTTGGAAACATCACAAGAAGAATATCTGTTGGAATCAAGCGTAAGTGACGCGCGCTGGTTATTTGGCTTTGTCATGTTCAGTGGGTTGGCTGTTTTTGCTGCGGGCCTCATCGCGTCGATGATCGCAAGCTAAAGCGAAATTCAAGCCGCACATTCTCACATTTTCATCAGTTTTTAACGCACGGCTGAACTGTGATTGGTACGACTTAGCCATTAAGGCTAAGCCGCATTACTTTGTTTTTTTTGCAACTCGTCCATGCACAATTGCAAGTTATATTGAGCAAGCTCAATGATCCTCGCAGGAGCGTCCGGGCAATCAATCACTCGCTGATTGAGTTCAGCTGATTTCTCAAACATCCGAAGATAGTAGGCTGCAACACCTGCTTCCAATGGCGCCCGATATTGGTAGATTGAATGATCAATGAACAGGATGCTATCCTCTGGAACATCCATTTGCGCGGCGCGGCTTAAAAACAACCAAGCCATCTCCCAGTTTTCTTCAACCTGATAGTGCAGTCCGACATAGTATATCGGTTCCGCGCGCAACGGCGTGTGCTCATAAGCAGCCAAATATTTAACTAGGCACTCAGACCAATCATCCCCGCGATGTTCCATGATTCTGGCAATCCGATACTTGGAAATGAAAACTTCCTCATCCCATCCGCCCATGGCTATCCGCTTTTCATAATGTTCGATTGCCAAAGCCGGTTCTTCCGCATCGCGCCAGGATTGTGCGAGATAGAATTGATATCTCGTGTTGTTTGGCTCTTCTTTCAGTGCCTCTGATAAAAGATGAGCATCTTTCCGATAGGTGTCGGGATCCAGCGAGCGCGCACCTTCTTGCCGCACCATAATATGTGCACCTTCAATTGTGCAGGGAGAGAAGTCCGTATCTTTCTCAAGGTACTCATGGATCACGCCATACCAGTACCAGCCAATATCATTTTTTATGATGTTACAGACAGCATACCGTTGGCCCGGTTGTACTTTGTCGATGTAATACGCGTCTTGTGTGAGGTTTTGAAACGTGAAACCGTCTTCAAATTCAAGCCATTCATCAGCATCAATGGTCAAGATGTAATCTGCCTTGCCAGCAGCATGTTCCAAGACTTCCTGCCGGTTATGCCCGAAGTTCTTCCAAGGGCGCTCAATGAGTTCCCCTGGAACATCTTTCATGATTTCGCGGATGAGTTCCTGCGTTCCATCCGTGCTGCCGGTGTCACTGATGACCCATGTATCAATTACTGGCAGTACGCTTTCCAAACATCTGCGGATAATATGAGCTTCATTTTTTACGATCATGTTTAGACAGATCGTGGATGGCTTATGACCTTTCTTTGCCATGTCTCACCTATAGTCTTAGTCGTCACGATGTGCAGGGGGGAGCAAATTCTATGCCAAGGGTTTGGGTAAAGAAAATTGCGCTGTGAACAGGGTTAATGCCGCCTAAGCTGAACCGCACTATGCACGGTGATTGCTCCCAATACAATCGCACCACCAATTAGGCTTTGAGTGCTGGGTGTCTCTGCAAAAATGAGCCAAACCCAGATTGGAGCAAGAATAGTCTCCAGCAAAAAGAACATCGCAACTTGTGGAGCAGGGATATATCGCGGCGCCAAGGAAAGCGCGAAGGCTCCAACTGGCGCCATAATAAGCGCATTCAACACAACCCATTGCGGAGCGTTAGGCCATTCTGCGGTTAAGATAGCCATTGGCAGCGCGAAGAGACCCGCGATTAAGCCTCCCAGTGTTCCTGCCAGAGACATGTCTTTTCCAGATTGACGGGTCTTCACGATGGAAAGACCAAGGGCAATCGCAGTTAAGAGTGCTAATACATTGCCGAATGCCAATCCGGTTTCGACCCCATCCGAGACAATGACACCAACGCCGAGCATTGTCAGAGAAATTGCGATCCATGTGATCAGACTAGGCCGTTCGCCAATTAGCCACCAAGCAAACAATGCTGCAATCAATGGATTGAAGGCGAGAATGAAAACGAGATTTGCCGTAGATGTGGTGAAAACGGCTGTCGTGAACAAGATGCTGCTCACGCCGTATAGCACGCCAACGGTTACAAAATCAGGGTCGTGAAAAGGTCGGGGAGGGGTGTCCGTCAACCGGCGCCCAAACAGCATGATCATACCAAGCACAAACGACATGCCGAGGCCACGGCATGCAATGAACATCCAAGGCGACGCGTCGCCGAGCCGAATGACCGGTATATCAAGCGAAATGACCAGGCCACCAACCAATGCGAGCAGGATGCCAGTGAGAGGTTTTCTTTGTGCTTGCAATACGTTCTCCGAGCCACAACCGAAGCAAAATCACAGCTTAAAGGTGGGTGTTAATGGTTCTTTTCCGGGCGATCAATCCACACGTGACCAGCCAGAAATGGTCAAATGTTCCTGCGGAGAAAACCGCTTTTTATATTCCATTTTCTGTGACCCCGAGACCCAATACCCAAGATAAACATATGGCAAACCCATTCTGCGTGCCATTCTGAAATGATCGAGAATTAAGTAGGTTCCGAGGCTTTTGCGGTTTAGCTCCGTATCGAAAAAGCTGTAAACCATCGAAAGCCCATTGGCTAAAACATCTGTAAGCGCAACCGCAATCAGCGGACCGTCGCCGCGCGAGGTCAGGTCTGAATCGGGTCCGCGAAGACGATACTCGACCATCATCGTGTTGACATGTGTATCCTCGACCATCATCGCATAATCAAGCGAAGTCATTTCCGCCATGCCGCCATCGGTGTGGCGGTCATCAAGATACCTTCGGAACAGAGAGAACTGCTCCGTGGTCGGAGAAGCAGGCATTTGTGTAGGAATGAGATCGCTGTTGGCTTTAGTAATCCGGTTCATGGATTTGCTGGGCTTGAACTCATCCACAAGCACGCGCACCGAAACGCAGGCCTTACATCCCTCGCATGCCGGGCGATAGGCGATGTTTTGCGATCGCCGAAATCCGCCTTGACTCAACATATCATTCACCTGAACGGCTTTTTCGCCCACCAAATGGGTAAAAACCTTCCGTTCTTCGCGTCCTGCCAAGTAAGGGCAGGGTGAAGGCGCAGTCAGATAGAACTGAGGTGTGTCTAGCGAATGGCGTGTCATTGTATGGATGCTAAACCAGATTTTTCGAAAAGCAAAACGGAATGGCCCTTGAATTCCAATTTCCCGGCAAATTTCACCGTCCGATATCACAAAAATGTAATCAGGAGTGACAGTTACCGTGATTTTCCAACCCACTACAGTTTGATAAGACTACTTCACGAAATTTAAGTTTGGAGAAATTTTATGAAAAAATCTGCATTGCGGTTTGCACTTACGACTGCGGCATTTTTTGTCTCAAGTGCTGCTTATGCGGCATGTACAGCGCCGGCACTCAAAGATGACCTGACAGATGAGCAGATCGTTGAGGTGTACGAATGCATCAAAGCTGACCTGCGTGCAGGGTATGCGAAGAGCGATAACCCTTGGGCAACAGACTACGTGAACTGGGGTGCAACAGCGACTCGTCCTGCAGCTCCTGGCCCACACGGCAACCGCTTCCTAAACACGTTTGTTAATGAAATCGGTCTTGAAGAGTATAATAAATACTCTGATGAGCGCGAAGAAAACCCAATGCCGGTCGGGACGGTGATCGCCAAAGAAGTCTTTAATGTGAACAAGAAGAAAGAAGTCAAAAAAGGCCAACTGTTCTTCATGGAGAAAGTTGCTGCAGGTACCGCTGATGAGTGGGGCAACTGGATTTACTCGGCAGTTAAGTCGAATGGTGATCCGATGAAAATCTCTCAGAAATTCTGTCATGACTGTCATGGTGCATTCTCCGATCAGGATTCACTGGGTTATCCTGATGAGGACGTTCGTCTGACTGCAGAGTAATACAATACGATATAATTTGAATGAGGCGGGTCGTTTGACCCGCCTTTTTTGTTTGGTTAGCTGGGGATTATTTTTCATGCCTCCAGTGATGGAACCCGGCAACAATCAGCCCGAAGACGATGTGTCCCCACAGTGCCACCCAAGTGATTGCACCCCATCCTAAGAATGGCGGATTACCGGACACCAGATGAGCCATTCCATAAAGCGCAAAGATAAATAGCGCGATGCCGTAGGCGATTCCGGTTCCCCACCATGGAACGAATGGTGCCACAGTTTTAGAAATTGGGCGGGCTGCCAGAATGTAACCCAGTGGGTAAAGTATTAGCCCGGTGAGCAAATGCATGCCGTGACCGATCCCGTATTGGCCGATAAATTTACCGCCAAGACCTGTGATAACACCAAGTGACTGGTTAGCAAGCGCGACCGGAGCAAGCTTAGCGCCCAAATAGGGGGCAGCGATGTCTTTAAGAAGCGGGCTGATGGTTTGCCCGAAAAAATCAAATCCGACGGTGGCAAATGCTCCCGCTAATACGGCGGTGGTGAGAGTTTTCTTATCTATGATTGGCAAAATTCTATCTTTCTCAATGTTCAACGTTTCGGCGGAATTCATCGGTTTCTCCTGTGCAATCTCTGATGCGCGCATGTTTGCGCTCACCCATGACATCCACATGTTGTGAGGATGACGGCGATTCAATGAAGTTAACGCGTGCGTTACCGTTCGTGTGCGTTAGGGTGTGACATACGTCACATGTTAAGGCACGCCC
>CALLHT010000045.1 GCA_938009335.1 uncultured Rhizobiaceae group bacterium | reverse complement strand
TGCCAATACCGCACCAATGATCAAAAGCGCCAGCAGCGCGATACCCAGCCATTTCAAAAATCGCATTGTTTATTTCCCAATGATTGAAGTCTGCGGCCTAACCAAATACCAGATGCTCGCGCTGCACAAAGTTTGGCGGCTCAGACAACATTGAAACCAGCACATCAACCTCTCCTCGCTCTTGGCGCCAACCGAGATATTTTTGCTGATGTTCAACGCTCTCCCACACCTCATGAACAATGAATGTCATGTCGTCAGCATTGGCTGAGCATGATATCAGTTTGGCACCATCAAATGCTGCCGTATCAGGCAGAATCGCTTCAAGCGTCGCGTAAAGTTTGTCGTAATGTTCCTTGTCTTTAGCTTTCAGGTGTAAATCAATAACAACAGACATGGTTTCTCCTCCGGTTCTTAACCAGAATGAACCCAATATGTCCTTTCATCAAGTACCTAGTAGTCTCTGCGCTTCTCAGAACCATGATAGAGAATATCTGACCATAGCTGGTTCATTGTGTCCCGCATCGCAATATCCGCCGGGTCCATATCGATAGAAGGTCTTGGCGCACATTCAAAATTGCCGAACCGATCTTCACCGCGGACTTGTTGCACATAAGTCGTTCCCTTGGTTTGCCGTACTTCGGGAGAGAAATAAGTCTGGATTGCAAACCCAATTCGTCGATCATTGCTCCGGTTGGGTTGTGAAGCATGCACAACCTGCTGATGGTGGAAAGAGACTTGCCCCGGTCTCAATGGCATTGAAACCGCTTTGCTTGCATCAATCCCCTGTGCCTCCTGCCCGCGCGTCAGAATATTCTTATCCGCGAACGTGTCATTATGATCGCGCATACCTTCCTTATGACTGCCCGGGATCACCTGCATACACCCGCTCGTTTCATTGCTTTCAGAAAGCGCCACCCAAGCAGTCACCCCATTGTTGGGTTCAAGTCCCATATACTTGCCATCCTGATGCCAACTCACATAACCCGGATCATTTGCTTCTTTGATGAACAAAACCGTTGCGCAACACACAATATCTGGACCAACAAGGTCCTCCACCACATCCACCAGCTTCGGGTGATGGGTGATTTCATCCAGAAACGTGAAGTTACAATGCGCATTGTTGCGGTTGGCACCGGTTAGCGCATCCGGGTACTTGGCCTCTGCTTCTTCAAGCAACGCGCGAAACCGTAGTGCTTCCTCCGGCGTGAAAACTGTTACGGGCGACAGGTATCCGTCACGCTCATAACTTTCCACCTGTTCAGGAGTAAGTGTGTTAGGCATACGAGAATCTCCGCTTGTTTTAAGCGATGATGGCTCCAGTAGCACCCTCAAACAATGTGAGAATGCGACATAGAGAGAATTTTGCTCCAACTTATCTTCGTTTGTTCTGCGCTTATATTATTATAAATTTAACCAAGTATCCGATCCGATTTATCTATTAATATATTATTATTATTCGGATTTTAATCTTTACCGCGTGTTTAAAATGTGGGGGAAATTCCAATGTCAAAATTACTAACTTGGGGCTTGGCCTTAGCCGCCGGATTGGGTGTCGCCGGATACGAAGCCTATGAATACAGCGCTGACGAAAAAGCTGTGCTCGCAAAGTACGATTTCACTGAAATGGAAATGACAGGCTTCGAAATGTGCCAAGGCGCTATGAAGAAGAACGGCGCATACTTCGACGGCACATCAGAAAATCAAGGTTGTGGCTGCATCACGCGCCAAATCTCAAAACAGGTGGAACCCAAACTTAGACTAGCTGCCCATGAAATCGACATGGCAGATACGTGGTATTCTACGCGTAACTATGACAAAGCGCATGAAGCGGAGTGGCAGGGCAAGATCACTTCAATCGGCGAAAGCTACAAATTGTCGACCAAGCAACTCCAGAGCACGCTTGTCACAATGGACAAAATTATCACACAATGCAGCGGCTAAAGGGTCGTCTTGCAGAAATTCCGGGCAAAAAAGCTTTGCTCGGAATTACCACCACTTATTTGGCGTGAATTTTCCCGCAGCATCTTCAATCACTTGAGATGCTTGGAAGAGTGTTTCTTCTTCAAACGGCTTACCGATCAACTGAAGTCCAAGTGGCAGACCCTTGCTATCGAGCCCTGCAGGCACTGAGATGCCCGGTAGTCCTGCCATATTCACGGTTACCGTAAAGACATCGTTCAAGAACATCTTGACCGGATCAGCAGCCATTTCTTCATCGCCAATCTTGAATGCAGATGATGGCGTTGCGGGTGTTAGGATTGCGTCCACACCCGCACTAAACACATCTTCAAAATCACGCTTGATGAGCGTACGCACCTTCTGAGCGCGAAGATAATAAGCATCGTAATATCCTGAGGATAGAACATAGGTACCAATCATGATGCGGCGCTGCACTTCATCGCCAAACCCTTCGGAACGGGTTTTCTCATACATATCAGTGATATCATCGCCGGTGACGCGTAGGCCATAACGAACACCATCGTACCGCGCCAGGTTAGAAGAAGCTTCCGCTGGAGCCACGATATAATAGGCCGGAAGTGCATACTTTGTGTGTGGCAGAGAAATATCAACAATTTCTGCGCCGGCATCCTTGTACCATTCAATGCCCTGCTGCCATAGCGCTTCTATCTCCGCAGGCATGCCGTCAACACGGTATTCTTTCGGAATACCGATCTTCATGCCCTTAACAGACTTCCCGATTGCCGCTTCGTAATCTGGAACAGGCAAATCTACAGATGTTGTATCTTTCGGATCAACGCTCGCCATAGACTTGAGCAAAATAGCGGCATCACGCACATCACGCGCAATCGGCCCGGCCTGATCAAGCGATGAAGCAAATGCAACTACTCCCCAACGCGAACAACGACCATAAGTCGGCTTTATCCCAACTGTCCCAGTGAAGGCAGCTGGTTGACGGATCGATCCACCCGTATCCGTTGCAGTTGCACCAGCACACAAATGTGCCGCAACTGCTGCGGCCGAACCACCTGAAGAACCACCTGGAACAAGTGCAGTATTATCACCTTGCGCTTTCCAAGGGTTGGTTACGGCACCGTAGTAGGACGTCTCGTTTGATGAACCCATGGCAAACTCGTCCATGTTGAGCTTACCCAACATCACGGCACCATCGTCCCACATGTTCTGGGTCACAGTGGATTCATACCTTGGCTTGAACCCGTCAAGAATATGCGAGCAAGCCTGCGTGTGAACGCCTTCAGTTCCGAACAAATCCTTGATGCCCACTGGAATGCCTTCCAGAGCACCTGCCTCACCTTTAGCGATCTTATCATCCGAGATCGCTGCCCACTTACGCGCGTTCTCAGGCGTTACAGTGACATACGCATTAAACGTCTTATTCGCAGCATCAATTGCAGCAAGATAGCTGTCTGTGAGTTCAACCGAGGTAATCTCTTTAGCGAGAAGTTTTTCCCGGGCTTCAGCGATGGT
>CALLHT010000044.1 GCA_938009335.1 uncultured Rhizobiaceae group bacterium | reverse complement strand
ACGGTTGTTTGCGACCCGTCGGCAAAAGGGTTCAGGCGCTCACGACCTTGGCAGGTTGGGTATCTCGATATCAATGACAATCGGTCAGTGTTCAAGTTTCTGCACGAAAGCGATCGTTTACAGCCACCATTGGGTTCATGGATCGAACGCTCCAAACTTTTGAAGACAAGAAAGTTCCTGGCTGCCGTTTGGCTGGCTGATCAAAAGGGCGATAGTCTACCGCTTAATCTGCATGATTGGCATTGGTTCGACCGCTGGACGCGGGATAACACCAAGCTTGTCAAAGATAACAACGTCATCCCCCTCATCGATTGGGCGGAAGAGCAAGTCGGTGATTGGGAGTATATTGATACTGATGAAGTTGAGCACGATTTACGGTTTCTTCTGTGTCGAGCTGATCCGGATGATGATGATCTGGCGCTTACAAATCGCCTGATCTCTCAGTTTGTGCCGTTCGACTTCATCACGCGATACGAGTTTAACCGCTCGCAATTTAATCGGGATAAAGAAAGCTGGTCGGCGCAATATCTCGAATTTGTGGAAACTGTCATCGAGAATACCTATCTCAAAGACAGGGAGCGTATGTATGAATCGCTCTATGGGCTGGATGACTAAAAGGCAAACAGGGGAGCAACATGCTTGATCCGGTAATTGAATTTTTCTCTAGAACGTTTTCCTTGCTGGGTCGAGGGATCGGGATGCTTGTTGCTTGGCTGCTATGGCCATTTCTTGCGTTTAGAACTTGGCTGCGCGGCAAGGGTTGGTTTATTAAGATTCCGGTATTCATCATCCTCGTTCTTATTGTGCTCAGCTACGGCTACTTATTGTTCATCACTCAGATATGGAACATCGGAGATGAGAATTACGCATCAAAATACAGTGTGGAAACCTTGGAGAGGGGCGCTGGAGAAAAGCTTGATTCCGGTCAATGCCAGCCTTCTGCGATGGTTCAAGTTGCAGCAGATCTGCTCAACTCAAATGTAAACGAAGGACCTTGGGTTCCATCCAATCCGCTATATAAGGCTGGTTTCTTGTTTGCGATCGATTGGCGAGAGACGCCATTCTTCGACAACAGAGCTGCCTTCCAGCTGGGTAAGAACCAGGTTGTGCGTCGTTCTGCAGTTGAGTTTGTTGACCGTCTGGGCAGGGTTCGCGGGACTTCTTCAGTTAACCGAAATTTGCAGGAAGCTCGTGAAGCGGCCAATTATCGCGAAGATGCTTGGGTATTTACATTCTCTCCGCCATTCTTACAGCCATCCACACAAGCCCGTTTGCGCGATTCTCGTGAAAAGTTTCTGGATTTCAACAAGGAGCTTGCAGCCTGTTCAGCCGACTTTGATACACGGGCGGACAATCTGCTCCAATTCCTGGATCGCGTGACTGCAGATATCGGGTCTACTTCCGATATTCTCCAGAAGCGGATGAAGGAAGCGAATGCTTTTGGTTTTGATCGTCGGGCAGATGATCGGTTCTGGTTCGCATATGGTCAATTGTATGCCTATCACGGGATGTTAACCGCTATGCGGAGTGATTTCCGAAATGTGTTTGAACAACGTAATCTAAGAAACCTTTGGGAACGCGTTGATGAACAGCTGAAGGATGTAATTCGAACCCAGCCTTTTGTTGTTGCCAATGGCAGTGCTTCCAGTCTCATAAAGTCGCATCTTGAATCCATAGGGTTCGATCTTTTGCGGGTACGCTCAAATCTCGTTGAGATAAGAGATGTTCTGGATCGATAATGCCGAGTTTTTGGCGTTGTAAGACAATACTCCAAGCTCAACGCGAATCAAATGAAATGGCAGGAGGTAATTCTCCTGCCATTTTTGATTCTATTATAGGTTGTATTGTTGAGGTTGTTCAATCTACTCATAGAGATTGAATGTAAATCGACGCCATCCCGACGGTGAAAATCATTTAAGATACTGATTAAAAAGGGAAAAAAAGAAATCCACATAAGGATAAAAAAATACAACCTAAAGTAGTATTTTATTTACAATTGCGCCTTATAAATGTATACAACCAATACGTTGGATGTTCCAACGCACGAGACACGAGGTTCCGGTCCCCCTGCTATTAACCGGTACGGCGTGTACCTGCCCAAGGGCAGGTTCTCTAAACGAGGAGGTCTGGTCCAATCCGCCCGGAACAGACCTCCTCAATGTTGTAGGCTAGTCTACCCGCAATTCGTAAAAGCGCTTGCGTTGACCATCAGCTCCAGCTAGAAAATTCGCATGATTACTTTGAACGCACAGAATTGGTGGTGGACTCGCTAACATAGCGGTCGCTGATTTTTTGTGTGAAATGGTTAGGCCGCCGGTAACCCGAGCGGCTTTTATTTTGTCTGATGTCGGGGTTTGGCACAGAAGGGGAGATGCCGGATGGTATCCGCAACACTGGAATTTGAAACACAGGGTGGCATTCGCGTAGAGCGCGAGAGTTTCCCGGCAGATTACGCCACTGCGATTGATCATACATTAGACAGGGTCAACTCCGAACGTGGTGCGGTGCTATCTTCTAACTATGAATATCCGGGGCGCTACACGCGCTGGGATACTGCGATCGTAAATCCTCCGCTTGGTATTGAAGCTCAGGGACGTAGCGTTTCTATCATCGCATATAACAAACGGGGCGAGATTTTCCTTGCGCCGATGCTGGCTGCAATGGAAGCGCATGATCATGTGGCGAAGGCTGAGCTAAATGATAATCGCATAGCGCTGACCGTGAAAGATGGCGGACGCATTCTAAACGAAGAAGAACGCTCCCGTGCGCCGACTGTATTTTCCGTTGTGCGCGCAATCGTAGATATGTTCCGGAGCGACGAAGACCCGAACCTTGGACTGTTCGGGGCATTTGGATACGACCTTGCATTCCAGTTTGATGATCTTGAATTCAAGATGGATCGCGGTGATGGACAGCGTGACCTTGTTCTGTTTCTCCCAGATGAAATCTTGGTGGTGGATCATCATCAGGCAATTGCCTGGCATGATAAATATGAATTTACGATTGGTGATGTGTCGACACGTGCGATTGAACGGGAAGTCATCGCTGAACCGTTCCAGCTGAGTGACGTTGTGCCGCCCAAGGGGGACCACAATCCCGGTGAATATGCGTCCCTCGTTCAACGCGCTAAGGATAAATTTATCCGCGGTGATTTGTTTGAAGTCGTGCCCGGTCAGATGTTTTTTGAACAGTGCAAGACGCAACCGGCGGACATCTCGCGCAAGCTAAAGCATACCAATCCGTCACCTTATTCGTTCTTTATCAATCTCGGGGATCAGGAATATCTGGTGGGTGCTTCGCCTGAAATGTTTGTTCGAGTATCGGGTCGCCGCGTGGAAACCTGCCCGATCTCCGGAACCATCAAACGCGGACGTGATGCAATTGAAGATAGCGAGCAAATTCTCAAACTGCTTAATTCCAAGAAAGACGAGTCTGAACTGACCATGTGTTCCGATGTGGATCGCAACGATAAATCTCGCGTGTGTGAACCTGGAACAGTGCGGGTGATTGGACGGCGTCAGATCGAGATGTATTCAAAGCTCATTCATACTGTAGACCATATTGAAGGTCGCTTGCGTGAGGGTATGGACGCGTTTGATGCTTTCCTCTCTCATGCTTGGGCTGTCACCGTTACCGGTGCGCCAAAGCTTTGGGCCATGCGCTACATCGAAGAGAACGAGAAGAGCCCGCGTGCCTGGTATGGTGGCGCGGTTGGCATCGTCCACTTTAATGGCGATATGAATACCGGTCTTACGCTGCGTACGGTTCGCATCAAAGACGGGATTGCGGAAGTGCGTGCGGGTGCAACGCTTCTTTATGATTCTGATCCCATGGAAGAAGAAAAAGAGACGGAACTCAAAGCCTCAGCCATGCTCGCTGCAATTCGTGAAGCGGGAACTGCAAATGACGCAAGTTCAGCGCGCGCGACGGCAAAAGTGGGCGAGGGGCGTAAAATTCTTCTCGTCGACCACGAAGATTCGTTTGTGCACACACTGGCAAATTATTTCCGTCAGACGGGCGCTGAAGTGGTCACCGTCCGCTCCCCGATAGCTGAAGAGATAATTGATCAACATAAGCCTGATCTGGTCGTGCTTTCACCGGGGCCCGGCAGTCCGCAAGATTTCAACTGCGCTGATACCATTGCGAAAGTTCGCGCGCGCAATCTGCCGATCTTTGGCGTATGCCTCGGATTACAGGCGATTGCCGAGAGTTATGGCGGAGAACTAAAGCAACTCGATGTTCCAATGCATGGTAAGCCATCGCGAATTTCAATCACTGAACCCGGACTTGTGTTCTCCGGGTTAGATGAAGAAATTACAATTGGGCGTTATCATTCCATACATGCGACTGCGCAGAAATTGCCGAACGAGTTTACCGTTACCGCTGTTACAGAAGATGGCATTGTGATGGGTATCGAACACCAGAGCGAACCTGTGGCTGCGGTTCAGTTTCATCCTGAGTCCATCATGTCGCTTGGCGGAGAGGCAGGCATGCGGATGATCAAAAACGTAGTCGCGCATTTGGGACGTGAGCCTGGAACATAAATTCTTAAGGCGTGTTTACGTTCTGTTAAACGTGTTCACCAGAAGCAGGATGTCAAACGGCTAAGGTGTCGTTTCTGGCACTCAATTTGCTGAGTAAATCCCAACAGCTACAAGAGAGCACAAATCTCGCTGTTATTTTAGATGCGGTCGGCAGGTTTCCTATACCCAGCCCTCACTCCCTGCCGATCGCGTCCTTTTTTCCATTCAATAATCAAGTATTGTCGCAGCTGATTTGCGTTGTGCGCAGCTGTTTTATCGAAAAGTAAACTGCTCATCAGGAATGTCGGGTTTCGCTTTACTACTTGTTAAACGCGTTTCTTTGAATGCAGTTCTCTGCACAATCAGAGGTGCTTTCTGGCATTGCACTTGCTGAGTGTTCGGGGACAGCGACAAGAAGAGCACAATATGAGCTGTCACACTTGGATGCAGTTGACTGGGCAACCGACCCCATGTCCCACCACGCTCGGTCAACTGCATCACATTTTCCGAAAAATACTGGCGTTGAAAATCTAAAAGGGATTAGTCTCCAAACTTGGAGGAAATCGCTTATGCCAACACGTATTGAGAAGCAGGGGTCAGTCTGGACCATTATCCATTCACGCCCGGAAGCGCGAAATGCCATGGACCCCGAACATGCCAAGGCGCTATACGATGCATTTCTTGAGTTTGATGCAGACGATGATGCTCTGGTAGCAGTCTTCTGGGGTGAGGGTGGATACTTCTGTGCAGGATGGGATTTGAAGAGGGCGTCTGAGATTTCTGATCCTAATTCTATGAAGTCTTACGAGTTTGGCGAAGAAGGCGCCCCACTCATGGCGCCGATGGGCCCAAGCCGTTTGGAATTGTCAAAACCAGTCATAGCAGCGGTCGCGGGACCTGCAGTAGCAGGCGGGATGGAACTTGCAATGTGGGCAGATATGCGGGTGATGGAAGAAACAGCCTTTATGGGTGTCTATTGCAGACGTTGGGGTGTTCCGCTGATTGATGGTGGAACCGTACGCCTACCGCGTTTGGTGGGTGAAGGGCGGGCGATGGATCTTATTCTTACAGGCAGGCGCGTGGATGCAGATGAAGCCTTACGCATTGGCCTTTGCGAATATGTTGTGCCCGAGGGGCAAGCTCGTGAAAAGGCCGAGGCACTTGCTCATTCACTTACCAAGTTTCCGCAAAGTTGTATGAGGGCGGACCGGCATTCCCTTCGCGATCAACATGGTTTGTCAGAACGCGATGCCATGCGCCAAGAGTGGCAGGGAAGTTCGCCCGAAGTGCTGAAGGTTGGCGTTGAGGGGGCAAACCGTTTTGCAAGTGGAAAGGGTAGAGGTGGCGATTTTAAAGATATCTGAATAGGTCCTCAACCTAACTTGTGTCACATGACACACCGTGCCCGATGTTTCGCTGATATGGTTTTGGTCGGTAGGGAGCGCATTTGAGAATGCGGTTTCTAAAGGTGTCACAACATGGGTGGAATTACTATGAAAAATCTATTGCTAGCTTTTGGAATGGCAGTCGCATCCCTGACTGGTTTCCATCACACATCAGCGCAGGCAGAGGTTACCGAGTGTACAGAAATAACCACGGTGCCAATGTCAATTACGGCCCAAGGGCTGTACTGCCTCAAAGGCAATCTTCTTACTGGGATCTCAACGGGAACCGCAATATCCATTGAAACAAACAATGTGACTATCGATATGAATGGATGGCGGATTGGTGGATTGGCTGGTGGTGATGCTTCAACAGCCATAGGCATTTCGTCACTCGGGCGAAAGAATGTTACGGTTCGCAATGGTTCTATCCGTGGTTTTGCAGCCGCTATCCAAGTTTCTGATGCCAGTTCTTCACGGCATCGCTACGAAGACCTGGTGATCGATGGTGCTAAATCAGCTGGTATCATCATTGCTGGAACGAACCATACAATTCGCAATAATCAAATCTGGAACACCGGAGATAGTTCGGTACTGAATGGTGCGGCTGGAATATTGGGTAGTGGTGGGCTTCTGATCAGCAGCAACATTATCGGAAACACAATCTCGGGTGTCTTAGAGACTTCCACAAGCAATGGGCTTCGTTTGAGTTCGGGTGGTCTCATGAATGTCATCAAAGATAATACGATTACAAACGTGATCGGTTCAGCGGCTGACATTGGAATCATACTTTCAAATATGTCTGACACAATCATTCAAGGAAACCGGATAATCAATCAGGAGGCAGTCCAAGGACAAGTTGGTATTTCAATTGGCAGTTCCGCCAATATTGTGTGCGCTGAAAACATCGTAGATGGGTTCAACATTGCGCTCGTTGGCTGTAACACCAATGTGGATAACATAACGCCATAGTATAGGCGTGGATTTCTCTCATAGCCTGACAGGATGCTTACACTATTGCTGTTGCCCGCGTATTGCGGGCAGCAGTATTTGTATTGAAATTGTCCGTTGATGAACACACTCGATATGCATTCCTGCCTGTGATAGGAGTATGGCCGCTGCTGCATGGGTTGGCGCAATGATGTGGTCGAACTGGAGACCTGACAAATGAGTTTGAGTACAGCGATCGTTTTATTGCACTGGCGGAATACGAATCAGCTTACTGAAGTCGTTAGGCGTGTTCATTCGTGGTCTCATCATGATGTTGAAGTTATCGTCGTTGACAATGATCCTTCGCCAGATTCGAGCTCTCTATTGAAGATGGAAGACGAACGGTTGCACTATGTAAACGCTGGGAAAAATCTCGGCTTTGGTGCTGGATGCAATCTTGGTGTCGAAACTGCTAGGGCGTTGGGCGTTGAAAATGTTCTTCTGTTGAATTGCGATGCCCGCTTAGATGAGAATAACTTCGGCAGGTTGATTGATACGCTAAACGATAATAACCAGATCGATTTCGTTAGCCCAGTCATCTGTGAGCAAAGGGCGGGCGTGGAAGAATTCTATGTAGGGGCAAAGGATATTGCCCATCATCAAATTACCCGTGAAAAGATGAGTCCAGAAAAACTTGAGAGGCTTGGTGATGGTGAGATACTTGAAACTGAATACATTTCAGGGACCGCCTTCTTGGGCCGGCTGAAAACCTTTGATACACTTGGCCCACTCGATGCGGCGTATTTCTTTAGTGGCGAAATTGCGGATTATTGCCGCCGCGCCAGGGACGCAGGGTTTGGGCTCGCAGTTGCTCTTAAAGCCCGCGTTGTCCATTTTTCTGATGAAACGCCCGGAGCGGTTCGTAACACACTTTATTATTACTACAGTCTGCGAAATCGATTTCTGTTTGTTCGAAAACATTATCCGCAAAAACGAATTGGTCTGACTGTAAAATGGGCATTAGTAGGGATCGGGTTTTCTCTGAAAAACATTATCAGAATGAGATTTGGTGCCGCGCGTGCAGCACTGCTGGCAGTGTTGCACGGAACAATCGGTAAATTTGGATTTCAGAATGATCGTTTCGTCTGACAATGACATTGCTCCTAGGGTAGCGATTGTCATTCCAAACTGGAATGGATTGTTGTGGTTGGAAGATTGCCTCACGTGTTTGCGTAAGCAAAGGTTTCAAGATTTCAAAATAGTGATCGTTGATAATGGATCGGTGGATGGTTCAATTGAATTTTTGGCAGAGCATTTTCCTGAAGTTGAAGTCATAGAATTGGGCCAAAATACCGGGTTTGCCCATGCGACCAATGTGGGTATTGATTGTACGGACTCCCTATATGTTGCTCTGCTGAATAACGATACAAAAGCGGATCCAAATTGGCTTATGGCTCTTGCTGATGCGCTTGATAAAGCACCGCCCGACGTTGCGGGAATTGCATCAAGAATGGTGCAGATGGATCGTCCGGATTTAATGGATGATGCCGGGGATGTTCTGAGCTGGTATGGTTCTGCGACTAAGCGCGGGCATGGAAAACCAGCGTCTGATTTTTCTAACCCTTGCGAGGTATTTTCTCCGTGCGCCGGTGCAGCTTTGTACAGGCGGTCTGTCCTAAAACAGCTGAATGGATTTGACGAGTGTTTTTTTGCGTATTTGGAAGATGTGGATTTGGGGTTTCGAGCGCGGATTGCAGGGCATCGATTTTTGTACTCTCCGGCTGCCTTGGTTCAACATAAGGGGCACGGTTCATCCCTGCCCAGTGCAACCTATGTAAAGCTGATTACCTGTAACCGGTTTTTGCTGATGTTTGGTGTTGTGCCGGGGCGATTACTGCTAAAGCACATGTTCAGAATTGCTTACGGGCAGTTTTACTTTTTCGCTGCTTATCGTAAGCCCATCGCCTCGCTCAAAGGTTATGCCAGATTTTTGCGTTTTTTCTTGACTGGAGAAATATCGCGCAGGCGTAAAAATTCCAAAGAAATGCGGCAGCTTTCCAATCAAGAGATTGATCAAATTTTGAGTCTTGAAAGGCCCGGCCCTCCGATAAAAGCAGCGCTTGTTAGGAACATCACTAAGCTATTTCAGCAATAAATTTCCTTATAGCGCTCCAGAAATGCATGTTGCGAAAACTCGTTTTTCGGAAATGAACGCACATTGGAACCGAGCGAATCATAATTGCTCATGGTTTTAGAAATTGCCTCAACGAGAGCCTCTTCTGAATGTTCTTCCAAAACCATTCCGTATTTACCATCAGTGATCATGTCACTGATGGGAATGGTTTTACTGGTAATGACCGGCCGTCCTGCAATGAGTGCCTCGAGCAATGAATGAGGGTAGGTTTTTATGACTTCTGGTCGGCTGGAAATCAGCACCGTGGCGTGCGCGCGTTTTTGGATTTGGTGTACATCAACATGCTCGTTGATGATCTCCACCCGGTCGTTGACTCCATACTGATGCACGCGTTGCTGGAGCATATCCTCCAATAGCCCACGCCATAGCAGGATCAAACGTATTGACGGAATCCTTGCGACTGACTTTAAGAGCAGGTCAATTCCCTTTGTGTCAAATTGTTCGGGGGTCCATGGTGCTGATGCAAGAAGAAGTGTAAACGGTTGGTCGTTGGATGGCGAGGAAATGTCTTCACTGTTAAACTCAATGCCTGGCTTAACAATCGCATGATTGCGAAAACCCCATTTTTTTAATGCGTCGGCATCCCGATTGCTTGCAACAACAAGCTTCCTGATCTTTCTGAAATCACCGAACCCTTCTACTCCAGCGCGTTGTGAAATACCTGCCGTGATCGTGTAAATTATCGGCTTTTTCAAGAAATGCATGAACGGGAAGAAGTACGGAACTGGATAAAAGATATGAACGGAACTGGCTTCCTTCTGGAGGTTTTTGAGCTTTCGCAATTGATGTAAGCCGAACAGTTGACGGGGATACCGCGCTGCCGGATTGTTGGTCGGGACCACATTCAGGGTCTGCCCATCAAAGTGATTTCTCAATAAGTCAATTTCCTGCAAAACCGCATCACTATTCTCAACTTGAGGTGGCGGAGCAGTTTGGATGTAAAGAACTGACATAGGAGGTGGCGCGAAGCTGGTAAAATTGAATCTGGCTGGACACTATCAATCGGCATAGAACAAGGCAAACGCTATGAGTCCAGGACAGTCTTGCTTTTTGCATTCATCTGATTTACCGCTAAAGCATGAATAAAATGCTCGCTCTCCTCTCTCTACTTCTCTTCGCACTTAGCTGCGATCGTCGGGCTTTGGTTTAAGAGAGCACCCGGCGGTCGAAACCGCCCATGGCAATCGCTCTCCCATTTTAATGAAAATTCAGCATTTACAACGCACCATGAACATGTGATTCGACGCGTGCGATTTTTGAACGGAACAAAACCATGACCGACGCTAGCAAAATGGCTGTAATGCCAAAATCTGCGGAGAAATATCAGCCCTATACCCAGGTGGATTTGAGTGATCGAACCTGGCCATCAAAGACCATAACCCAGGCTCCAATCTGGTGTTCTGTTGACCTTCGTGACGGCAATCAGGCCCTCATTGATCCGATGGGCCAGGACCGTAAAGAGCGCATGTTCCGTCTGCTGCTGGATATGAATTTCAAGGAAATTGAAATTGGCTTTCCGTCAGCCTCTCAAACCGATTTTGATTTTGCCCGTTGGTGTGTAGAACAGGGCGATGTGCCTGAAGATGTGTCGCTTCAAGTGCTGGTGCAATGTCGACCTGAGTTGATCACGCGTACATTCGAATCTCTTGAGGGTGCTAAAAACCCTATCGTGCACTTTTATAACTCGACTTCTGAGTTACAACGCCGTGTCGTATTTGGTCAAGATCGCGCTGGCATCAAGCAGATCGCCGTGGATGCCGCCAAGATGATTCGCGATATGGCGGAAAAGGCGGGGGGAGGCTATCGATTCCAATACTCTCCTGAGAGTTTCACGGGGACTGAACTCGATTTCGCCTTGGAGATTTGTAACGCGGTTACCGAGGTTATCAAACCTACTGCTGAGAACAAGCTGATTTTGAACTTACCCGCGACTGTTGAGATGTCGACACCAAACATTCATGCCGATCAAATCGAATGGATGAGTCGGAACCTGGATAACCGCGAGAATGTTATTCTTTCGCTTCATCCCCACAATGACCGTGGAACCGGCATTGCTGCAACCGAACTTGGGCTAATGGCAGGCGCTGACCGCGTTGAGGGGACACTCTTCGGCAATGGAGAGCGTACCGGCAATGTGGATCTCGTAACCCTTGCTTTGAACATGTTCACGCAAGGCGTGGACCCGATGCTGGATTGTTCCGACATTCCTCGCATGAAGGATGTTTATGAGTACTCTAATCAATTGCGAATTCCGGAGCGCCACCCATATGTTGGTGAGCTTGTTTATACCGCGTTTTCCGGCTCACATCAGGACGCTATCAATAAGGGCATGAAGGCGCTTGAAAAAGCGAATAAGCCGTTGTGGGAAGTTCCCTATTTGCCGATTGATCCTGAAGATGTGGGACGCACTTATGAAGCGATCATCCGCATCAATTCACAGTCCGGTAAAGGTGGCATTGCCTATATTATGGCGCAGGACTACGGGATAAACCTGCCGCGTAATCTGCAGATTGAGATGCGTGAGGAAGTGCAACGCATAACCGATGAAGAGGGCAGAGAGCTGCCGTCAGCGCGCATTAATGAAGTATTCCAGGAGCTTTATGTTCAGCAACCGAGTGGCCGGTTCAAATATCTTGATCATACTACTGTACCTGCGGCAGGCGGTGGAAAATTGCGCGATCTGGAAGCCAAAATTACCGATGGTGGAAATGAAATTTCCATCCAAGGTGAGGGAACTGGACCCATCGATGGGTTTGTCGATGCGATCAACAGGCATCTGGGTATTGAAATGTCTGTTCTCGATTACTCTGAACATGCGCTTAAATCCGGTGCAGATGCTTCTGCCATCTGCTACATGGAAGTAGAGGCAAACGGTCGGAAACTCTTTGGTGTCGGGGTCAATTCCAATATCGTCGCCGCGTCTTTGGAAGCGTTGGTCAGTGCTGTGAACAGAGTTGTCACTTGATGGGTAATTGCATCGTGACTTTATAAAACACGAATAGTGCAACCCATTCCGACAGTGTGTGGAACGGGTTGCAAATGTTGCCTCAGATTTCCGAAAGTTTAAAGCAGTGCAGCTTTGAACTCTGTTTCGTCCAATACGCCATCAGCGTTTTGGTCTGCACTGTTAAATTGCTCCTCGCTCCATGGCATGCCGGCATTTACGGCTTCCACATAACTCACACCGCCGTTTGCGTCCGCATCGACCGTTTGGAACGATGTTTCTGCAAGTGCTGATGAAATGGCAAATGAACCAAATGCTGCTGCTAGAATAAGTTTTTTCATGTTACTTCTCCCTATCACTAGGCCGCAGGTAGGCGGGATTGCCGCTGCGGATGAACGTAAATTGCCCATCAATTTAGGCAGGCAATGGTCGAAAATCGGGTGATTTTCCGGCTCGGAGTTCAAACGCTGTTTCATCACGAAATATGTGTGTTTCTATCAATCACATTACTGCCATATCGGGCAATACAACTTTGTCTTTTGGAACCAGATGTTTACAATAACGCGAAGCTTTTACTGAATAGGTCCCATCATGCGACAAATCACAATCACCCGCCGCAACTTTGTTTCTGGTGTGCTTGCAACAGGGTTCGCCGCAGCCAGCGGTCAATATGCGCAGGCTGCAAATGTAACCTCAGTGATGCGTGGCGATGCCCTTAAATGGAATGGAACGGTTGTCGACCTCGATCCGTTAAAGAAATACTATCGCGGTCGATTGGGTAAGGGCATATGGACAGGTTCAAAGGGATTAAATAAACGGGGCGCAGAACTTGTTAAAGTTCTGGGTGCAGCTGGCGCTGATGGTCTGGACCCGCGAAAGTATCTATCTGCACTGCCAAAAAACATACAAAGTTTGTCCGGCAAAGACCTCGCTGCAGCTGAATTGTATTTAAGTCAGTCTTTTTGGAAGTATGGGCGGGATATTTCAGCAGGGCGGACCACGCCCTCTGTGACTGAGCCCGATATTATTATTTCGCGTAAGAAGGCGGATGTTTCAGGCTGGTTAAAAGCGGCATCCCGATCTGGGGCAAATAAAGTGATCGGACAATTGCGGCCATCGCACCCGCAATATCTTGCGTTGAGAAAGGCGCTCACACGGGCTAAAGGTGCGAAAGCCCGACAGATCATTGTCAACATGGAACGCTGGAGGTGGTTGCCTCGCGATCTTGGTAAGCGGCATGTGTTGGTAAATCAGGCCGCTTTTGAGATGATGATTTATGACAAAGGCAAAGCGCAAGATCGCCGCCGCGTCGTTGTGGGCAAGCCATATCATAAAACGCCGATGTTCAGTCATACGCTCCAATATGCTGAATTCAATCCAACCTGGACGGTGCCGCGTTCCATTGCTGGCAATGAAATTTTGCCAAAGTTGCGCAAAGACCCAAGCTATCTGGAACGCAACAATTATAAGGTTTACACCAGCTGGAAGGCTGATGCGCCCGCGATGAATCCGCACTCTGTGGATTGGCATGCGGTGAATAGTAAAAAGTTCCCGTTTAGAATCGTGCAGCAACCAGGAAAAGGAAACGCTCTTGGTCAGGTAAAGTTTATGTTGCCCAATAGATTAAACATCTACCTGCATGACACGCCATCAAAGCAACTTTTCAACGAGAGAAGCCGCGCCTTTTCACACGGCTGTATCCGGGTTCACAAACCATTGGAATTTGCAGAAAAGTTGTTTGGCGGGAGCCTCAATCAATCCAAAATCAGCAAGATTTTAGCAAGCCCTGAAACGCAACGCGTGAACCTCAAAAACCATCTGCCAATTCACCTTGCCTATTTCACAGCATGGGTAGAGGGGGGTAAGGTAACTTACCATAAGGATGTATATGGCCGGGACAAACTGGTCGGGAACATCCTTTTCGGTCGCGCATGAGCGACTTCATATTCGCTACAAAGCCGCTTTAGGGTTGCATTTCCTACCGAATTGCCCAACTATTATGGTTAACCAAAGGTAAACCAGTCTAGTTTGTATGAGGGTAGTATGGCTGAAAAAGACCTAGAAGCTAAAGATATCGAGCGTAAGGTTCATGATCTTGCTGCGGCTATGCGTGATGTCAAAACATCACAAGCTGACCGTGACGATGTTGTCGTGGAAATGCGACATGCGAAATTCAGCCGTTTGGAATTGCTAGCGGATGATCTGGGGCCTGTGTTTCACGATGTGCCGCTGGATGCGGAAATGTTTGATTTTGCCCTTACAAAGGGTGAGACCCCGCGTCTTTGGATCGATATGACCTCCTTCGTGCGTCTTGGAAAGGATGGTCGAACCTACGAATTTGTAAAAGATACGCGCCTTGGTCGCACGTTGCTTGGCACCTCTAGCAATCGTGAGAAGATTGGTAAGCGTGTGACTGACTATGTTGCCGAGCGTTTGCTGGAACGAGAGCGGATGATCGAAGGGGAGTGGATTGCCCGCGATGCCCGGTTGGACGATGTATCAGAAGAAGTGAATGATGACGCGCAATCTAATCAACCGGCATTGATCGCGGATAAAACGGATAAGGGATTAACACCGAAGCGTGCGCTTTCGATCCTTTCTGCTTTTATGTGGTTTTTGATTGGTATCGCCATTGTGGCCTGTATCATCGCAGGTTTGTTCATCTTTGACCAACTGCAACCATTATCAAACTGGCTTGCTGGAACCATTTCTCAATAGTTGAATGTCTGTTCAACCAGAGGCGCCTGATCACTCTCACCTAGGTCAAACGCCTTCCACTGCATGCTCCAGCGAGAGCCATCTTTGCTGATATCAAACAGGTTGTATCTGCCGACAGGCTTTATCAATCCAACACCATTTCCTGCAGCTGGCACGCCAATAACCGGAATTTTTCCGGTTGGTCCCGCAATCTCATTTTCATCAGCCAAGTGTGTGTGGCCATGCAAGATTAATTCAGCGCCATGGTTTCGGATCACGTTCTGAAAACGTTTCACTCCAATGAGCCGCTTGTGAAAGGGGGTCGCATTTTCTATGGGAGGATGATGGATCATCACCACCCGAAACGTGTTTTTCGTTCTCTCAAGAAGCTCAACTAGTTTCTTGGCCTGATGTCTTCGAAAATATCCCGTCGCCATAAAAGGCGCAGTCGCATCGGCAGAATTACAACCGATTATGGAAATCTCGCCAAAGGTTCGAAGGTAGGGAAAACTACGTTTGGCGTTGATCGGTGTATCTTGTGATGAGAGATAGGGCTGCCAGGCTTTAATTGCGCGATTTACGGCTCCCGGCACATAGGCATCATGGTTGCCGCACAAAGCTGAGACCCGGTCCGGTCCACCAAGCGAATCCAAGAATTCCCGCGCCCTCGCAAACTCTTTTGGTAGTGACAGGTTGGTGAGATCGCCCGTTACTGCAATATGATCCGGTGACATGGATTGCATGCGAGCCAAAAGTGGCGTGAGATAGTCTTCACCGAGTTTGTGTTTTCGATTTAGTTTCCAGTTGAGATATCCGGTGATGCGTTTGCTCGCCAATTGGTGGAGTTTAATCTCCGGCAGTGGCGAAAGATGAACATCGGATATATGGGCTAAACGGAACATTCTTGGCTCTTACTATCGCATCGCAGGAACAGCAAGCTTGAATGCGATGCGGTTCGCCAGTAAGGAACAGATCATGACAGATAATTGGCTTGTCCGCAGAATTTTTCACTGGTGGTTTTTCGTCCGTCGCTCAATGACGTTGGGTGTGCGTGTGGCTCTTGAGAATGAAAAGGGGGAGTTTCTTCTCGTTCGCCACACCTATGTTTCGGGCTGGTATCTACCAGGAGGTGGTGTCGAGCGCGGTGAAACGTTTAACGATGCTGCGATCAAAGAAGTATGGGAAGAAACAGGCATTCGGCTGACAGGAAACCTGCGTCTGTTTGGCCTCTACTACAATGTGAAAGCGTCCCCGCGTGATCATGTGGCATTGTACCATATCATCGAAGATCATGATTTGAGTGATTTCAAGCCGAACACTGAGATTGCAGAAGCGCGCTTTTTTGCAGAAGATGCGATGCCCGCTGATACAACGAAAGCCACTCATCGGCGAATAAAAGAGATTAGGGAAAATCTTAATCCGGATACATTTTGGTAGGTTTCCATCACAAATTGCAATTTTCTCTTGGACGTTGCGCGTTTGCTGTGATAGCTGAGTTTTATCAAAGATTAGGGATTTTATGGCAATGATGCAGTGCATCGCTTTACGACGACGAATGGTTACGCGCAGCGGTCGCGTAAATCCGCTCGTTTAAAAGGCCCTTGAAATAGGGCCGGAGTGAAGCATCCTCGGAGCCCTAA
>CALLHT010000043.1 GCA_938009335.1 uncultured Rhizobiaceae group bacterium | reverse complement strand
GATTATGGCACAGCGCGAGCATGCGCCACCCGGACCTGGAAAAGTGCCGCCCATGCGCCCGGGTGCGCCGCCCGGGTCTTGTAAGCGCAGCAACGAAGAGATCGATCTCGTCCTGCGCGAGTGCCATGGGTTAGTGCGGGATTGGGAATCCGCACCGCCGTAAGTTTCACTGTTGATTTCTGAAGGATTAAACGCTCAAGGAGAGCACTTGAGCGAGCACTCAACCATGGCCAAAACCACCCATTGGGTTTTCACATCTCTGCCAATGCCGTACATAGACCTCATGAACCAGCAACTCACTCTCCCCACCCATGGCCAAGGGCTTTATGAATTCACCGATCAGGTGCAGGCGTTTGTGCATGGGGCATCGGTTGAAACGGGGCTTTGCACCATCTTTGTGCAGCACACGTCTTGCTCCCTGATCATACAGGAAAACGCGGACCCGGAAGTGCAGGCCGACTTGAAGGAGTTCTTTGGCAGGCTTGTGCCACCGACGAGCGATCCGTCCATGCGTTACATCACGCATACCTATGAGGGGCCGGATGATATGCCCGCGCACATTAAGGCAGCATTGACGCAGACGAGCATTTCCATTCCGGTGTCAGGAGGGCGCTTGGCCTTGGGAACCTGGCAGGGGATTTATCTGTTTGAACACCGCGACCGACCGCACAACCGCAAGGTTGTGTTGCATTTGGGGAGTTGAACGCGATGACGGAAGCGCTTTTTTCAGATGCTAAACTGGTCGAGTTACCGGCGGGTGCACGGGTGTTTCAACCGGGTGACCCATGTTCCATGTTTGTGGTTCTGAAATCGGGGAGAATTCGCGTCGATCTGATTTCAAACAGCGGGAAGCCGGTGACGCTCTATCACTTTGGTGCTGGAGAAACCTGTGTACTGACAACCTCCTGCTTGCTGAGTGGCGATGATTTGTGTGGTGAGGCGAACGTCGTTGATCCGGTTAGTGCGTATGTCTATTCACCCGCTGAATTTGATCAGAAATTGAACACATCGCCGGAGTTTCGAAAATTTGTATTTCAGGCATTTGCCGAGCGGCTTTCGCGTATGATGGCGAAAATTGACGCGGTTTTGACAGAGCCGATTGAAACGCGGCTTGCCTCCGCGCTGCTGGATCGGTTTGCGAACAGTGATAAGGCGCATGCCACTCAGGACGAACTTGCCAGAGACGTGGGGACCGCGCGCGAAGTGGTGAGCCGCAAGATCGCACTTTGGCGTAAGGAAGGCATCCTCGAGACGTCGCGCGGCACATTTACGTTGAAAAACAAAGCTAGGCTTTTGGAAATTTCCGCGCTGCGTGACTAAGTCACGGAAGGCATGGTCCGATAGGGTTAGAGTGGCGCCAAATACCCCGTTTAAAAAGGAAATCAGACATGCAACTTGCAAATCTTGGATCAGCAGATCGTATCATTCGCCTCGTTGTCGGTGCGCTTCTTCTCGCACTTCCGTTCATCATGGACATGAACATTGGCGGCGCTGCTGCCATTGCGATGTTGGCAGTTGGCGCAATTTTGGTTGTAACAGCCGTTATCAAATTCTGTCCGGCTTATAAAATCATCGGGTTCCGTACCAACGCAAACTCGTAACATGTTCAAGCTGTTACTTCGCGTATTTGGGTTCGGGGCGTTCAATGAACCCCGGCTGCAGGAAATGGATGTTCATCATTCTCATGCGCTTGCTTCAAAAGGGCAAGCTTTGCTTGTGGATGTGCGCGAAGTATCTGAGTGGCGGTCCGCTGGGCTGCCAGTCAATGCGTATCCGGTTGCTTTGTCTGACCCGGCACTTGTATCGAAGGTTGCAGCCATTGCGGAGAGCCGTGGCGATCAGCCCGTGTTAATCAGCTGTTTGTCCGGTAAGCGCGCAGCAAAAGCGATCGGATTGCTGGAGCAGGGTGGTGTGCAAAACCTCACGCTCGTGACGGGTGGTTTGCAAGCCTGGCAAGCTGCGGGTCTTCCGATTTTGGAGTATTCGGATTGACTATCCGCCCGTCGTGCTCATGTGGCGTGAGACAGAAGGGGCGGAGTTGCGGCCAATGATGAAGTCATGACCCTTGGGCTTGCGCAGGATTGCTTCATCAATTGCTTGAGCAACAAGCTCATTGCCTTCAGATTCCCGCAAGGGTCCACGCAGGTCTGCGGCATCATCCTGACCCAGACACATGTACAGCGTGCCCGTGCAGGTGAGGCGAACGCGGTTGCAGCTTTCGCAGAAATTATGCGTCATTGGGGTGATGAAACCGAGGCGGCCGCCGGTTTCTTTCACTTTCACATAACGAGCCGGACCGCCGGTTTTATACGGAATGTCAGCAAGAGAATAGTTCGCCTCAAGACGCTCGCGCACCGTTGAAAGCGGCAGATATTGATCCGTCCGGTCTTCGTCGATCTCGCCCAATGGCATGGTTTCGATCAGGGTGAAGTCGAACCCTTCGCCATGCGCCCATTTGAGCATGGTTTCGATTTCATGTTCGTTTACCTCTTTAAGCGCAACGGCATTGATCTTGACTTGTAGCCCGGCCTTTTTTGCCGCTTCCAACCCGGTCATGACTTGCGGCAGTCGACCCCAACGGGTGATCTTTGCGAATTTGTCTTCGTCCAGCGTGTCGATGGAAACATTGATGCGTTTGACACCCGCGCCCACCAATTGATCCGCGTATTTTGCCAGTTGCGAGCCGTTGGTGGTTAGGGTGAGTTCATCCAAGCCACCGCCATCCAGCAGTTTGCCTAGGTTTTCGATCAGCTGCATCACGCCGCGCCGCACGAGTGGCTCTCCACCTGTGAGGCGAAGTTTACGGACGCCTTTCTGAACGAACACAGTGCAAAGGCGTTCCAGTTCCTCGAGCGTGAGTAGCTCTTTCTTGGGCAAAAAGGTCATATCTTCCGCCATGCAATAGACGCAGCGGAAGTCACAACGGTCTGTTACAGAAACGCGTAAGTACTCGACCATACGGCCAAATGGATCAATCATGGAGGCAGGATTTTGGGTCATAGAAGCAGGCTAACAAGCTTTACCCGAGGCTGGCAATCTTGAAATGGTCATTGACTGTCGTTTTTTACGCTTTTCAAAGTCAGGATTTCGTGAGAATGATCGAAAAATATCATGATTTGGGAGGCTTTGATCATGAGTGATGCACCGACTAGAGGAAGACGTTCAGGTGGACGCAGTGCGCGGGTTGCTTTGCGTTCTGAAAAACTCGCTGAAGAACTGCGTCCTGTTCACGCTGGCCTTGTTGGCGGTAATTATAAGCCTTTAACGGATGCATCGGTGAAACGCATTCACGAAGCAGCCCTTGATGCGCTTGAGACGATTGGCATCAGTGAAGCACCGGAATCCGGCATCAAAATTCTGACTGAGGCAGGCGCAATTCTGGGCGATGATGGTCGCATTCGGTTTCCAAGAGCGCTGGTCGAAGACATGTTGGCGGTTGCGGCACGGGATATTACCCTGCATGCCCGTGATCCCAAACACGATCTTCTGCTTTCCGGAAGCCGGGTTCACTATGGCACGGCAGGTGCGGCGGTTCATATCGTTGATATTGAAAATAATGATTATCGCGAATCCTACCTTCAGGACCTTCACGATTCAGCGCGTATCGTAGAAAAGCTCGACAACGTACACTTCTTTCAGCGAACAATGGTGGCTCGCGATATTACCGACAATTACGAGATGGATCTCAACACGATTTACGCTTCGTGTGCCGGTACGCGTAAACATATTGGCACCAGCTTTACTGAGCCCTCCTTTGTGCCTGGTGCCTTTGAACTATTGCACATGATTGCCGGCGGCGAAGACAAGTGGCGGGAACGACCGTTTGTTTCAAACTCCAACTGTTTCGTCGTGCCGCCGATGAAGTTTGCAACGGAATCCTGCGAAGTGATGGAAGCGTGTATTCGTGGCGGCATGCCGGTGCTTCTTCTGTCTGCCGGTCAGGCGGGCGCAACAGCACCCGCACCGTTAGCAACTGCAATTGTGCAGGCGGTTGCGGAATGTCTTGCGGGGCTGGTTTATGTAAACGCGATCAAACCGGGGCATCCGGCAATTTTTGGCACTTGGCCGTTTGTTTCGGATCTTCGAACGGGTGCGATGTCTGGTGGGTCTGGCGAGCAGGCTTTGCTTTCTGCTGGCTGCGCGCAGATGCATCATTTCTATGATCTTCCCGGTGGTGCTGCGGCGGGCATAGCAGATGCTAAAATGCCGGATATGCAGGCAGGCTGGGAGCAAGCAATCTCTAATCTTTCCGTCGGTTTAAGCGGCTTGAACATGGTGTATGAAAGCGTGGGTATGCATGCTTCGCTTCTAGGATTTTCGCTTGAGTCTCTCGTCTTGGGTGACGACCTTTTGGGCCAGGTCCAGCGCTGCATCAAGGGTATTGAGGTCACAGAAGACAGTGTTTCTCTGGAAGCCATGAAGTCCGTTTGTCTTGGTGGACCGGGGCATTATTTGGGGCATGAGCAAACGCTTTCCATTATGCAGACGGAATATATCTATCCTGAACTTGCAGATCGTACTTCACCCAAAGAATGGGCTGAGATTGGCAAGCCGAATTTGATCAAGAAAGCAATTGAACGCAAGCGTGCAATCCTTGATGCGCCGAAAGATGTGATTATCGATCCGGCAGCGGATGCTGAAATCAGGAAAAAGTTCAAAATACACCTGCAATAATGGGCTGCTGATTTCTGTTCCCCTGACTGTCTGAATCTTGCATGGTGTGGATAATCGTGAGTGGAACAGGAATAACAAATGTCATTTCTTCAGGATGTTTTTTCAAGGCTTCTTGATCAGCGGCGGATCTTTCAATCCGAGAAAGACAAACGCGATATTTCGGAACTTTGCACTGCTCTGATGTCTGAGCAGGGTGAAGTGTCCGGCACAAAGGTCGCTTCTGCTGTCCTTGCGAAATATGAAATGCTTTCCAATGAAAAAAAAGGTGCGTTCTTCAGTGCGTTGGCTAGCGATTATGATCTTGATGTGGAAGATGTGATTGATGCCGCGCAAGGGTATGCAGCCTCGCGCAGCCGGTCTGCATTGGAACGGTTGACCCATGTTTCCGAGCCGCGGCGTCAGGAATTGTTCCGGCGGCTTAATCAGGTTCCCGGATCAACAGAAAAGCTCGTTCATATGCGCGAAGATCTCTTTCCGATGCTGGAAGTGCATCCGGAATACGCGGTGATTGACTCAGATTTTGAACATCTGTTTGACACGTGGTTCAATCGCGGGTTTTTACTGCTCAAGCCGATTGATTGGCGCACGCCTGCCAACATTCTTGAAAAGATCATCGAGTATGAAGCGGTTCATGCTATCAACGATTGGGAGAATCTGCGTCGTCGACTGCACCCCGGTGACCGCCGGTGTTTTGCATTCTTTCATCCCGTTATGCCGGAAGAACCTCTGATCTTTGTTGAGGTCGCGCTGACCAAGGGCGTGCCATCTTCGATTGAATCGCTCTTGGCTGATCAACGTGAGGAACTGTCAGAAGGAGATGCGGATACAGCCGTTTTTTATTCCATCTCAAATTGTCAGAAAGGGTTGCGTGGGGTTTCGTTCGGCAACTTCCTTATCAAGCAGGTTGCGGAAGATTTATCTGCTGATCTTTCAAACATCAAGAACTTCGTAACCTTGTCACCTGTTCCGGGGTTTGCGCGCTGGTTGGGCAAGCAGGACGTTGATGAAACGCTCAGCGAAGCAATTGATACGCAAGATTTGATGCCGGAACATTTGGAAGAGTTTCGCCCTCAATTGATGACTTTGATGGCTCAATATATGACGCAGGCGAAACGCGACAATGGATTTCCTGTCGATCCTGTTTCGCGCTTTCACCTGGGTAACGGTGCTTCGCTTGAACAGATCAACTGGATGGCAGACTTGTCAGACAATGGGATGAAACAGTCGCTCGGCATGATGGTCAACTATCGATATGCCCTTGGGTCTGTCGAGAGCAACCATGAGAGCTATGTCAGCGATAAGTTAGTACATGCGGCAAAGGACGTGTTGGCACTGGCGAAGGATTAAGAGTCGCATGACTTACAATACAATCTCTCGTGCCGGTGTGAAATGATCAAGGTCTCGCGGTTTGTAGATATATTGATCGAAAATCTCTTTGTTCAACTCAACCCCAAGGCCGGGTTTGGTCGGCAATTCAAAGGCTCCGTTTTTAAAGACGAGGGGCTCTATCAATACATCTTCGCGCTCTGGAACTGGAATGTATTCCATGATCCGGAAGTTAGGCATGCATGCGGATGCATGGATGGTGGCCGCGGTACAAAC
>CALLHT010000042.1 GCA_938009335.1 uncultured Rhizobiaceae group bacterium | reverse complement strand
GGACAAGTGCGCGTCAGCCATATCGATCAGGGTGAAGGCTATTTCGCCTTTGTATTGGAAGTGACCCACCCTATATTTGGCAACATGATTCATCAACGCGGCATCTTCTGCGAGCATGAAGTCGTGGTGGTTTAGCAAACGTCACTTCTTTCCCGGATTGATCGGTCGATCTTCCGTCCATTCATAGGTGCCGAGATCACGTTCACGCACGGCCTGTTTCCAGCCCATTTCTTCTGAACGTTTTTTGAAGTTCATACCCTCAGGAGAATGTCGCGTGATGCCATCAAACAGGGTGGCAATCATCTGCGTATTCTCAAGGCCCATATTGTCATAGGCCTGATTGATCATCAGCTTTTGCATCATGAGCTGGTTTTTAGGAATGCCGGCCATGCGTTCTGCCAGTTCGTCTACCCGGGCATCCAGTTGATCACCCGCCACGGACTCGAGCGCCAAACCTAAGTCGACGGCCTCTTTGCCGGAAATTTTGTCACCCGTCAGGAGCATGCGCTTGGCTCCTTGTGCACCAAGGCGATAGACCCACATGGCAGTCGTTGGGCATCCCCAAACTCGCACCGGCATGTAACCGATCTTCGCATCTTCTGCCATGATGATGAGATCACAACACAGCGCGATATCACTGCCGCCTGCAACGGCATGACCATGAACTTTAGCAATCACTGGCTTGTAGGAACGCCATAAAGACATGAACCGCTCAGTGTTGCGCTTCATGAAGGCGTAATCTTTCATGGGGTCCCAAGGCATTTCCTGGGTAACATCACCGGAGCCATTTGCTTCCGCGTAATAGGTAAGATCATATCCGGCGCAAAAAGCATCCCCTCGCCCGGACAAAACAATCACATGAATATCATCATCGGCATTTGCCGCTTCAACGCAATTGACAAGATCAACAGGCAGTTGATCGTTGATCGCGTTTAGAACATCGGGCCGGTTAAGAAAAATCCGACCGATCCGCCCATCTTTTTCCAGAACTACAGTTTTCTCGCTCACACTTCACTCCAAACTTCATAGGAGTTAAGTGTAAATCAGCGAGATAGGCTGAGGAAACGTTTAATATATGAACATTCGCTCAATTATTAACTGAACTGGATGCCCAGACGGTCATTTGTGCGCCAAACAACGTGAGCTGGCACCGCATTTTTGCCATCCATGCGAAAATCAAATTCACTTGGCACGCCAGCAGTCTCACCCATTTCAACCATTGCACCTTGTTCGGTCAGATTGCGAACGCGACATCCGTAACTGGCATAACCCTTGTTAAAAAGCATAACGCCTGATTTCAAAACACGGCGACGATGCACACTGCGCTTTTCTTTCAAACCTGCAGCATTTGCTGCCACTGTAACCGCTTGTTGTTCCATTTTAGCCTCCTGTACTTACGTAGTCGTAAGGAAAGCAAAAACCGTGCCAATCAGGCCTGTAGATCAAGCCGGGAATAGAACTTCAATCTCTGAACCTTTCTCGTTTTTCTCATTCAACCGAAGGATTAAGCCGTGCGCGTCAGCAATTTCAGCAACGATTGCAAGGCCATATCCATTACCTTGAGCTTGCTTGGACCCCTCTTCCAAACGCACATTACGCTGCAACGCGGCATTAAATTGCTCTTGCGTCATACCGCTACCCGTATCGCAAACCTTAAACGAAGCACCATGACCATGGTTGGTCAAACCGAAGGACACTTGCCCTTCTTCGGTATATTTAATCGCATTGGAAACCAGATTGGAAGCAAGACGCATCAGCGCCAGACTATCAAAATCCAGCTCGGCGGATGAAGCTTGATAATTAAGCTCGAGTCCCTTTTCTTTCGCATCATTTTCAAACATTTCATGAATACCCGACAAAACAGCATCCGTTGAAAGCGCGTTGCCTTGACCATCATCCTCAGATTCATCTCTGATAATCACATCGGATGCGGTGCCCTCTAAACGTTCTGAAACAAGGCCTTCGAGGTAGCCAAATGTCTGCTTAACGCTATCAAAGTCATTGTCATCAGCTGCATTTCCCTGCATCAGATCATGAACCTTCATGCGCAACACGTGAAGAGGTTGCCGCAGATCATGAACAGTATTCATCAGGTCAGCATCCTTGCTTTGAGCAAGCTCAGATACATTCTCAAATTTCTTCTCAAGGTCATTCAGCCGTTGGGTCAGCTCCAGATTCTGCTTGGCTTGTTTCAGGCTGGACTTGAGGTTCTTCTGGCTGGCAATTCGTAGCTGATTGAACCGGTCAAGCAGGCCCAACCCCATGAATGCCGCATCTGACACCATAACAACACGCATACTATCCCACTGCAGCTCTTCGGAAAGATCTATGCCTAAAATCTCACGCGCCATCAGACCAACGCTTGAGATAAACACGCCAGCCCAAGCAATCACATAAAAGCGCACTTCCTTAAAGCGTTTGCGCGCTGCAACGAGGCCTGAAATCAAAAACCAGAGATATGTAAATGGTGCCAGGATAATCAAAAAATATTTCATCAATTGAGTATCAAGGAACCATGACGCAGCAATCGATCCTGCAGAGAAAATCATGATACCGATCAGGACCTTATCAACAAAAGGATGATAGCGCTTGGTTTGCAGAAACTCCCTCGCAAACATCGCACCAAAGAATAGCGATAGCATCCCGACATAAAGCGACGCGTTGCCATTGAACTGCGGGAACGACGGCCAAACAAACTGAAATGCGGTGCCATCCAGATGCATAATCAACAGCAAACTAACCAATGTACTCGCTGCATATGCGAAAAACAGCTTACGCCTTGAGTAAACAAACACCGCCGCCGACACCATGAAGAGTAAGGCAAGCATGCCGTAAAAAATTGAGTTCTTGAAAAACGTCGTACCGGAAAACTCCGAAAAACTTTCTTCGGTTTCAATTGTAAAACGAACTTCGGATGAACCTCCAGACGAATAGCGAACATATACATCCGTTGTTTCACCCGGCTCGAGATCCACAGGCGCTACCAGAAATGGAAACGCAACAGGGCGAACATCAAACCCGGAATTTTCCATTTGTTCCGTGATGATGGAAATCTCACCCGAAGGAGACCGTTGATACACATTAAAATTCGGGAAAAAATTCTCCCGAAAAAACAACATGAAGCGATCATCAGATACCAACTGATTTTTAAGCGTGAACTTCAGCCAGATGAATGACTTGGTAAAACCAAAATCGATAAATTCTGAGTCTACAGACTGGAACTGTTTCTCGAAATCAACAGAAGAAATTCTGTTAATATCCAATTCTCTCGTCTCATCTAGAAAATAACTGATCTTTCCAACGAGTGCTTCTGATGACACCACACCGTCGACCAGAATGGGTTGAGTTGTTGCTTCACCATCCACAGGCGTGAAAGAATTTATAAGCAAAGCAAAACAAAGAGTTTGAACCAGCGCAAAAAATTTTATAATTTTCAACAAGATACCCCCATGTAATCTTGGATTAATTGTATGACAAGCACGATCATAATTGCCGATGATCACGCCCTAGCGACAGAGGGAATCAAATCCATTCTCTCACATGATCCAGAGCTTACCATCATCCAGGAAGCGAACAATGGCATTTCAGCTATCGCGCTGATCCGAAAGCATAAACCGACCTGTGCAATCATCGATCTGGCAATGCCCGGTGCAAACGGACTTGAAGTTCTTATAGAAACCAAGCGTTGGACCCCCGAAACAAAAATC